>CAXMLU010000272.1:0-4801 GCA_964194255.1 uncultured bacterium | reverse complement strand
GACGTGGCCGGCCACGTCTCGGGACCGTCCCGGCAGGCCGGTGCCCCAGCGATGCCCGACCAGACCTAGCCGCACCAACTCGGTCCCGACCAGACGGAGCTCAGGGTCGACCGGGCGGCGCTGCGGGACGTAGCCGATGGCCGGGTTGCCGCGGCGGGGCGGAGCGCCGAGGACCCGGACTTCGCCGGCCGACGCGGGCACCAGGCCAAGCAGGACTCGGGCGAGGGTCGACTTGCCGGCGCCATTGGGCCCGAGAATGCCCACGAACTCGCCCTGCTCGACCGTGAAGGAGGCGCCCGCCCATACCGTTCGGCGCCCGTAGGCGACGGCCAGATCGTGAGCCTCGACGGCCGCCGTCGTCGGGTGAGCGGGCCGTGCCTCTACCGATCCTGCGTCCGCGGGCCTCGCATCGGCCGACGACTGCGGGCGGCTGGATTCGACCGAGGTGTTGGCTTTCGTCAAGGGCTGCTCGTCGACGTCGAGCTGCCGCCACCGGAGAGAGCGTCGGCGTTGAGGGCATTCTGCAGATCCTGGAGCTCGGCCTCCTGCCACTGCTCGAAGCTGGCATCGGGAGGCTGGATCGTCTCGGTGGTCCCGATGGATGGGATGCCGTGCTGGGCGGCCAACTTCTTGATGTTGGAGGTCACCGCCGTAGCGGTCTGGAGATTGTAGACGAGCACCTTGATCTGCATCTTCGAAACCTGGTCCTGAAACTGACCGACCGAGGCCGCGGAGGGATCGTTGCCCTCGGCCACCGCCTGCATGAACTCCGGCGGCGACACCAGGTTGAGGTTCAAATATTTGGCCAGATAGGAAAAGATGCTTTCGGTCGAGCCGACGGGCGTCCCCGCGAACTTGGCCTTGATGGCGGCGAGGCGTTCCCGGTACGGCTTCAACGCCTGGTCGAATGTGACCCGTTGAGCGTCGAAGTACGCCGTGTCGGCTGGATCGAGCGACTTGAGATCCGACTCGATCCGGTCCGTCATCGTCGCGACGTAGTCGGGCCCGTACCAGAAATGTGGATTGTCGCCCTCCTTCTTGTCGAGCACATCGGCAACCACGGTCGTCTTGCGCTTGGAGCTCGGGTTGGCCGACAGGAGCTTGTTGGCCCAAGCGTCATATCCGGCGCCATTCACGATGACGTAGTCGGCGGTCGCGAAAGCCCGGGCATCGTCGGAACTCGACTCGTAGTTGTGGGGATCGGCGTTCGGGTCCGACACGATGCTGGTCACATTCCCGGCCTTGCCCGCCAGCTGCGACACGATGCTGCCCCAGAAGTTCTGGCCGGCCACGATGTTCAGCGTCTTGGTGGGAGCGGCTCCGGCCGCTCCGGCGGTCGACGCCAGTCCCGTCACCTTGGCCGCCGACTTCGTGCTGCTCGAACAACCGGCAGCGACGCACATCGCCACCGCCACCGCGCCGGCTCGGCTCATGGTCGTCGTGCGCCGAGATGGCGAGGGGGAGCGCGGGCCGCGGAGCATGGCCACAGTTAATATCGATAATCGTTCTCATTTCAAGTCCCAACAAGCTATCGTTGGTGTCCGTGGAGGACGACCTGCATGCAACCGTGGCCGGGCGCCTCCGCCGGGCGGGTCAGCGGTACACGTCGGCCCGGCGCGCCCTAGTCGACGTGCTGGCCGCGACCAGACGACCGCTCACCGCCGGCGAGATCAGCGACGCTGACCGCCTGGCGCCCATGAGCACCACCTACCGCAACCTGGCCGTGCTCACCCAGGCGGGCGTGCTGCATCGGTTCAACGGAGTCGATTTCTCCCGCTTCGAGCTGGCGGAGGACCTCACCGAACACCACCACCACCTCGTCTGTGTTACCTGCGGACACGTCGACGACTTCACCCTGCCTACGGCCGCCGAGGCCAGCATCATGCGAGCCCTCCAGACGGCGGGCACGTCTTGCGGATTCACCATCGAAGGGCACCGCTTGGACGCCCTCGGGCACTGCGCCAACTGCCGGTAGGCAGCCGCGAATTTTTTTTGGTGGGCCGGGAAGGATTTGAACCTCCGTAGGCATTAGCCGGCAGATTTACAGTCTGCTCCCTTTGGCCACTCGGGCACCGACCCCTGTCGCCGTCACGATAGCGCCCGTACCTGCCACCTCATCGACCGGTCATCGCCCGGTCGGGTCGGACCGATCGACGATTGAAGCCGGCGCCTGGTCGTCGGGCCGGCGAACCGGTGTCATCGACGCGGCCACGGCGACGGCGAGAACGCCGAGCACGGACAGCAGTTCGACCCAGGTAGGTACGGGGTGGAACTCGTCGAGGATCAGGCGGGCGCCGGCGATCCCGAGGATCACCCCGAGGCCGTGCTTGAGGAACCTGAGGCGTTCGATCAGGCCAGATACCAGGAAATACAGCGGTCGCAGGCCGAGCAGGGCGAAGGCGTTGGCGGCCAGCACAATCCACGTTACCCGGGTAAACGACAGCACGGCAGGGACCGAGTCGAGAGCGAAGACGACGTCGGCGGCCATGACGGCTGCGATCACGGGGACCAACGGGGTGACCAAGCGCCGCCCGTCTTGGCGCACCCACAGCGCTCGACCGTGATAGTCGGGGACACTTGGCAGCACGCTGGCGGTCCACCGTTGCCAGCGTCCCGGACCTCGGTGGCAGACGAGGCCATCCTGGCGAAACAACCGGATCCCGGTGGCGACCAGCAGCGCTCCGAGAACGGCGGCGAGGCCAGGAACGACCTGGAGCAGGGCCACTCCGGCCACGATAAGAACTGCCCGCAGGCCAAGCGCCCCGACCAACCCCCAGCCCAACGCCCGGGCTTGGGCGACGGCAGGAACGCGGGCGCCCTCGAGCACGACAAACAGCACGGCCAGGTTGTCGACCGACAGGATGCGCTCGAGCAGGTAGCCGCCCAGATACTGCCCGGCCGGACCCGGCCCGGCGGTGGCCCAGACCACCAGCGCGAATGCCGCGCCGACGGCGAGCCAGGCGACGCTCCAGCGGGCGGCCGTGCCCGGCGACACCGGCTGACCACCTCGCCCGAAGCGAGAGAAATCAAGAAAGAAAAGCGCGCCGAGTCCAACGCTCAGTGCGATCCAGGCCCACCACGACATTTGTCCTCCTCCGGCTGGCATACGTGTGCAGCCGGAGGTCTCTCCCGCTCGGGTGAGCCGATGCTGCCGGGCCAAATCGACCGTGTTGACGACAACACCGCAGGGGGATACTCCCCTCCGTGACCTCTCAGGGTACCAGCCGAAGCGGTTCCGCCGAGCCGGGCCGAAGCGGGCCGGTCGGGGGTAGCCTCGCCGTCATGCCCACTTTCGACGTCGTTTCCGAAGTCGACATGCAAGAGGTCCGCAACGCGGTGGACCAAGCCGGGCGCGAGGTCGGCACCCGCTTCGACTTCAAGGACACAGGATCCACCATCGAGTTGTCCGGCCACGAGATCAACCTTCATTCCTCGACCGAGGATCGCCTCCGGGCATTGCTCCAGGTCGTGGAGGAGAAGCTGGTAAAACGCAACGTGTCGCTAAAGGCGCTCGACCGCGGCAAGGTCGAAGAAGCGACGAAGGGCACGGCCCGCCAGACGATCACGCTGAACGCCGGCATCTCCTCCGACCATGCCCGCAAGATCAACAAATTCATCAAGGACTGCGGGCTCAAGGGGATCTCCTCGCAGACCCAGGGAGATCAGGTTCGGGTCTCCGGCAAGAAGCGCGACGATCTCCAGACCGTCATCGCCGCCCTCAAGGCGGAGGACTTTGGCATCCCGCTGCAGTTCAACAACTTCCGGGACTAGTAGCCCACCTAGCCTGCCGACCATGACGCTTCAGGTGATAGGGGCTGGGCTGGGTCGCACGGGAACGCATTCCCTCAAGCTGGCCCTCGAGCAGTCGGATGTGCGTCGGATCCCGGTCGCGGCGAACCGGCCGGCGAATTGTGCCGTCAGAGCGCGCAATTGTCGACCAGTTCGCGCGCCTGCTCAGTTCGGGCGCCGCCGGGATCCTATTCGGCGAACCGGTCGAAAAATCGACCGTGGGACGGCTCAATGCAACCAGTTCGTCAGAGCGCGCATTGTCGACCAGTTCGCGCCAGGGCCTGAACCGACAGGACCGCCAGCCACCGAGTGCGGTCAGCCGACGGCCAAGGCCGCCACCGGAAGCCGCCAGCCAGCCGAGGGCCCAACGGCCGGGAGGACCGGCCGGAGGGAGGACCGGCCGGAAGGAGGACCGCCGGTCAGCGGAGCGTCGCAGCCGCCGTCAGCGCTTCCACTCGCCGGAACGGAGCCGGGCGATCCGGTCGGCGGTCGGCGGGTGGGTGGTGAACAGGTTTCTGAACTGCACGTCGCGACCAGTCAACGGGTTGATGATGAACATGGATGCCTCAGCCGGCGCGATGTCCATGGGGATCGCCCGCACCCCTGCTTCCAGCTTGGTGAGGGCCCGGGCCAGCGGCTCGCCGTCACCGATGAGGCGGGCGCCCGAACGGTCGGCCTCGTACTCCCGGCTGCGCGAGAGCGCCATCTGCAGCAGCATGGCGGCGAGCGGAGCCAGGATGATCGTGGCCAGCAGCGCGATTGGATTGTCGCGTTTCTCCCCATCCCCGCCACCGCCGAAGATGGCGCCCCACATGGCGATGCGGGCGGCGAAGGTGATGGCCATGGCGATGGCGGCGGCGACGGAGCCGATGAGGATGTCCCGGTTGCCGACGTGGCTGAGCTCGTGAGCCAGCACGCCCCGAAGTTCGCTCCAGTCGCAGATTTCGAGGATCCCCTGGGTGACAGCGACGGCCGCGTGATTCGGGTTGCGGCCGGTGGCGAAGGCGTTGGG
>CAXMLU010000271.1:0-16287 GCA_964194255.1 uncultured bacterium | reverse complement strand
GCTCGAGCAGATCGTCGGGCGCCCATCCCGCGGTGGCGTCGAGGAGGGCGCTGACCAGTTCGTTCATCCGAGCGGCATAGCGGTCGGCCTCGGCCTCGGTGACGGTCTTCTCGCCAAGGAGATCGACGACGAAGCCGCTTCCCGCCCGCCAGAGTGCATGCAGCCCGTCCACCGCGTCACTCGGGCCGGTGCCGACAATGAACTGCTCGGCCATGCGGGTGATGTTGCGACGCGCGATAGAGGCCGTCATGTGCCCGCCGAGCGGTAGGTGGTCGGCCAGTCCCATGCCGAGGTCCAACGCCCGTGGCATGTCCGGACCATCGAAATACTCTCGAACGTGGCGCAGAACGTCGGCGTCGCCCTTGGTCGCCGGGAACACGTCGACGAACCGGAACAGCTGCGTCTTGAAAGACGGGTGGGACATGGCCCAGCCGAGCATCCTGTCGCTCCACCACGACATGCGATACACGCGCGCCTGTTGGCCCGATCCGAGTTCGGCGATCCGCCGCGCCAGCGCGGTTACGGCCTCGTCCTGGGTGGGATGCGTGCGGCTGGCCACGAGCACCTATGGTACGACCGCGACATCGAGGTAACGACGACCTACACGGAGCCGCAGTGGGCGAATAGTGAGGCGCATGGAGCGGAATGAACGCGCCAGGCAACACCTCTGGCTACGGGCAGAGTCGAGAGTAGTGCTCTGTGTCCGATATGTCCACACTCGGTTTACGAGCACGGCACGTGGTGCGAGTCTCCGTTGAGTACGCCCTGCTCGTCGCTCTGATCGCGGTCGCTTGTATCGTGGCTATGACGCAACTTGGGGGGCCACAGCGGCGAAGTTCAGTCAGGTTGGTTGGAGCCTCGGCTCCTAAGGGGGTGTTGCGCAAGGCCACCATTGCCTGCAGGGTTTCCACGTCCGTGACGGCCTCGTCGACACCCTGCGCCAACAATTCGTCGACTTGCTGAAGGTGATGCTGGCCTCGGCTGACCGCGTCGGGCGCGCCCCGCTGCCCCAGGGGGGCCTGGGCCTTGCGCAGATGCTGGTAAACGGCCGAGAGGATCGACAGGGGACCTGAGTCGGTCATGGAGTCATCTCCGGCTCGATGACGCAGAGGTCTCGCACCCGGCGCGCCACATCCCCGCTGCGTTCCAGCTCGGGGACGATACGGAGGACAGCCACCAGGTGACGAGTTCCTGACACCAAGTTCGGCCCGTTGGCCAGCTCCCGCTGGATGAGCTCCTCGATCCGGAGCTCCAGCGAGTCAATCTCCTGTTCGGCCGCAACGACCGCTCGGGCCGCGTCCCTGTCATTATCCCGAAAGGCGGCGGTGGCGGCGGCCAGACCCTCGCTGACCATGGCAAAGAGCTGAAGCACCGGCTGGTCGATCTCGCCGAGCGGAGACATGGGGGGCGCGCCCACCTCGATTGTCTGCGCTTTGGCCAATACCGCGATCGTACGGAGTCCCGCCTGTGGGAAACCAGTGGCGAAGGTGTGGATTCCAAGAATCTCCGCGTGCGTACCCGGCATGGTCCGGCGGTTATGGTCGCCCGCATGGCCGGAGCGAGCGAGGAATTAATCGGACCCTTCCCTGAGGGTGCCGACCCTGTGGAATACGACAAGCTGCGCCGGCGAGTCCTGTGGAGCATGCCGTCCGGCCTGTACGTCGTCGGTAGCCGATCCGGGGCCCGTCGCAACCTGATGACCTTGAACTGGGCCACCCAGGCCGCTTTCGAACCGAAAATGCTCGCCATCAGCGTGGAGAAAACGGCGATCACGCATCAGCTGATCGACGAGGCCGGCGTCTTCACCGTCAACCTCATCGACCGTGAGGATCGCGCCATCGTCCGCAAGTTCGTCAAACCGGTCGAGATCGATCTCGAGGCTGGGACGGCGAATGGTTTTCCTTTTCACGACGGAAGGACCGGTGCGCCCATCCTCGATCAGGCGATGGCGTACCTGGAGTGCGAGGTTCGCCAGGCCGCGGAGGTAGGAAAGCACACCCTGTTTGTCGGCGAGGTGGTCGATGCCAACTTCCTGAAACCGGGAGACACCGGCGTGCTGCGCATGGAGGACACCCGCATGAATTACGGCGGGTAACGACACCTACGGCCGGCCCTGTCCAGCCTCTGCACTACCGTCTTGACCCGTGACCCTGCGCTCACTGGAGATCTCGACCCGGGGCGTTCGCGACCGGCGAGGGGCGCCCCAGGAGTGAGCACCCCGACCACGGCGACCGAGTGGGTGGCAGATCAGGCTGGCTTCGAAGAGTTGATGGCCAGGCTGGCCGCCGTCGATCGGTACGCAGTCGACACCGAGTTTCACCGCGAGCGCACGTACTATCCGCGCCTCGCCCTTGTGCAGCTGGCCTGGGCTGACGGGCTGGCCATCGTCGATCCGCTGGCGGTCGATCTTTCGTCACTGGCCCGGCTGTTGGAAGGACCGGCCACGGCCATCCTCCATGCGGCCGACCAGGATCTCGAGGTGCTCGAGCGGGCGTGCGGGACGGTGCCCGCCCGGATCCTCGACACCCAGGTGGCGGCTGGCTTCCTGGGACACGGCACGCCGTCGTTGCTCTCCCTGACGGAACGGGTGCTGCACCTGCGGCTGCCGAAGGGGGATCGGCTCACCGACTGGTCCCGCCGACCTCTGACCGTTGGCCAGCTGGAGTATGCCGCCTCGGACGTGGCTCATCTGCTCGAGCTGGCTGACGCGCTCACGGCCCAGCTGGAGGCCCGGGACCGGTTTGGCTGGGCCGAACAGGAATGCGCGGGATTGCTGCAACGAGGGCGCGGGCCCCAAGACCCCGATCTGGCCTGGTGGCGACCGCGAGATACCCGCCAACTGCGCGGCAGCTCTCGGGGAGTGGCCCAAAGCGTGGCTGCATGGCGAGAACGCAGAGCCATGGAACTCGACATCCCGGCCCGTTTCGTCCTTCCCGACCTGTCGCTCCTCTCGATCGCGCAGCGACCGCCGAAGTCGGCGACGGATCTCCGCGAGGTGCGTGGCATCGACGGTCGGCACCTCAAAGGCCCGCTCGGCGATCAGCTCCTCGCCGTGATCACCGACGGGAGGTCGTTGCCCGAGTCGAAGCTGCGACTGCCCCCGGCCGAGGAGGTAGGCAAAGAGTTGCGGCCAGCGGTCGCGCTGACCGCCGCCTGGGTGGCCCAGATGGCCCGCGATCTCCATATCGACGCCGGACTGCTCGCCACCCGCAGCGACCTGGTGGCATTGCTACGCGGCGACGAGGACGCTCGGCTCCTCGCCGGCTGGCGAGCCAGCGTGGTCGGCGAGCCGGTGCGTCGTCTGACCTCTGGCGACGCGGCGTTGGCTTTCGATGGACAAGGCGGTTTGGTCCTGGAGCAGCGGTCGCGTCGACCGTGGCCGCCCCGCGATTCCGATCCGGTCGCCTAAGAGGACGTCAGCGCAGGATCAGCGCCTGATCAGGTGCGAGCGTGCCGCCGTAGGGGAGGCCCTCACCCACTCCGTCGCTGGCGATCTCGACAATCGCATCCGCGATCCGGACGGGAACGGGCCACGGGTGCTCGGTGAAGTTGATCAGGATGGTGCGGCTGTCCGTCCCGTCCGGCGAGTTCCGCTGGTAGGCGAGCACGCCCTGGGGGGCGGGACGCGCCTGCCAGGAGCCAGAACGAAGCGCGGGCGATCCCCTGCGGGCGACGAGAAGGCGCCGGTAGAGGTAGAGGATCGACGCGGGATCATCCCGGAGCGCCTCCATGTTGCGGGACTCGGAGTCCGGCGGCCAGGGCAGCCACGCCTCCGAGCCGCCGGCCCATCCATGTGCGGCCGATCCGTCCCACGGTATGGGCGCCCGGCAGCCGTCCCGATCGCCAGGGTCGACTCTCGCGGAGGCAGGGATCTTGGCGTCCTCCAGACCGAGTTCCTCGCCGGCGTAGACGAAGGGCGTCCCCCGCAGGGTCAACAGGAGTACCGCCGCGGCGTGCGCCCGGGCTTCGCTCCCGTAGCGGGTCCGGTGCCGGGGGTTGTCGTGGTTCGAGAGCACCCAGGTGGGCCAGGCGGAAATCGGATCGAACTCCTCGACGACCCGGTCCACCCGGCGGCGCCACGCGTCCGCGGTCCACGGGGCGTACAGCGGGGGGAAGTTGAACGACAGGTGCAATTCGTCGTTGTGCCCGTAGTACGTCGCCACCTTCCTGGTCGACAACAGGAAGACCTCGCCGATGGCCACCCGGTCGCCCGGGTACGCGTCGATGAGCTTGCGGATCTCCCGGAGATACTCATGCGTCAGCTCGTGGTCGTTCTGTGACGACCACGGAACCCGCTCGACGTCGTAGGGAGCATCGGGGAGTAACGGATCGCGGCCGATGCCGTGAATCACATCCATCCGGAAGCCATCCACCCCCCGGTCAAGCCAGAACCGCAGGGTGCCGTACATGGCTTCCCGCACCTCGGGGTTACCCCAGTTGAGGTCCGGCTGCTCCGGGAGGAAGAGATGGAGGTACCACTGGCTGGTGGCCTCATCCCACGTCCATGCCCGGCCCCCGAAGGCCGCCCGCCAGTTGTTGGGAGGGCGGTCTCGGGTCCCGTCCCGCCAGTAGTACCAGTCCCGCTTTTCGGAGGTACGAGACGAGCGGGACTCGATGAACCACGGGTGCTGATCGCTGCTGTGGTTCGGCACCCAATCGACGATCACCTTGAGATCCCGGCGGTGGCATTCGTCAACCAATACGTCGAACTCCGCCAGGGTGCCGAACAACGGGTCCACGTCGACGTAGTTCGAGACGTCATACCCGAAGTCGGCCATGGGGGAGGGGTAGAACGGCGACAGCCAGATGGCGTCCACGCCGAGCCATTGCAGGTAGTCGAGCCGGTCGCGGATCCCCGCCAGATCGCCGATCCCGTCTCCACTGCGATCGAGGAAGGACCGCGGGTAGATCTGGTAGACGACGGCCGACGTCCACCACGGAGCCGGATTGGTCATGAGCCTTGACCGTCTGAAGGGCGCAGATCGACACGAAGGGTGAGAATCCCGTCCTCCAACGTGGCCGTGGCATCGCCGAGCATGGCGAAGTCCATGAAATCGAGCTGGGCCTGCTCGATGAACCGCTTGCGCTCCGGGCCCTCCACCGGCGGGATCCCGCGCCGCTTCACCGACCGAGCCCGCTCCTGGAACCGCTGGATCATGGCAGCGGCATCGAACTCCTCGGCCATGTCCGCCACCCTACCCGCGGCGCTAACGGAGCCCGGGCTACCCGGATACACTCCATGCGTCACGGACGTCTCGCAGACCGGAGCAGCACGTGAAGAAGGGTCGGCACCGCCGCTTCGAGGAAGCGCGCGCGCTCAAGCGATCTAACGAAGTCGTGGTCGAACCCTGCCCCGAGTGCGGCGCTGACCCCGAGGGCGAGCACGCTTCGTGGTGCCTGGCCACCGAAGACGAGGAGACGCACGAGCAGGGCTGGGGCGAACCGGGCCGGGCCGGCCCGTAACGAGCCCTAGGGCGCCGAGGAGGGTAACTCGGTGTGGTCTTCAGCGCCGGCCACGGCCGGGGCCGGGTTCCGCATCAGCGAAGCGGCGATACGGCGGGACAGTCGCAGCACGAGCGCATCGCCGAAACCGACTAGGGAGAGGAGGCCGAGCGCGACGCCGAGAACCGCCGCGTGTGACGCGCCGGTCAACCGGTAGAGGTAGGCGATAGTAGCGAGGACCTCCACCCGTGCTGGGTCGGCCGGCCGTGGCGGTTCCTGAAGTGCTCATTTGACCCGCACGGCGGGATGGGCCAGGGGATGATCGCGCCGGCGAACATCGAGGTAGGCGGCGAGTAGGGAGTACACCTCGGCGCCGACCATTTCGGTCAATTCCTCGCGCAGCTGCCGGTAGACCGGGACCGAGGCGATGAAGGCGTCAGATGCCTCGGTACACCACCAGTGGAACTCGGCGCCGCCCTCGCCCCAATGGCGCCGATCCCATTGCACGATCCGCGAGGTCACGTGTCCGTCATCCTCGACGGCGTCCTCGCGGCGCAACGGCAACTGCCAACACACATTCGGCTTCAGGTCGAGCGGACGGCGCTCGGTCTCCAGGGCGGCTCTATGCAGCGCGCAGCCGGCCCCACCCGGAAATTCGGGCCGGTTCAGAAAGATGCACGCGCCGTCGACCAGTCGGGTGACCATCTCGCCGCCCTTGCCTTCCTTGACGGCTCCCGTTCGGCGGCCTTTGGCCGCAAACTGCCACTGGTCGGGAGTGAGGGTCTTGGCGGCGGCTTCGACGCGGGCCAGGTCCTCGCCGTCGGTGAAGTGGGCGCCGTAAGAACAGCATCCCTGTTCCAGCTCGGGGGTCGGACCGGTCAGGACACCTTGGCACCCGTGACCGAAGATGCAGGTCCATCCGCTGAGGAGGAAGGTGACGTCGAACAGCCAGGTCCGTTCCTCCTCCGGATCGGGGAAGGACACCCACTCGTGGGCATTGGCGACCGGGATGGACGTCTTTGAGTTCTTCTTGCCGTGGCCCACTGAGGGCATGGTAGTGATCGGGATCGGTGCGGACCGTACTCAGCTGCGCGAGGGTGGAAGCATGAATCTGGCCGCATTGCTGGCCGACCTCGGTGCGGAGCTGTCTCCTGAGCGGGTGCGGGCCGATCCTCTCGAGGTCGCGTTGTATGCCCGGGACGCGTCGATGATCGAGGGTCGGGCGGCCGCGGTGTGCTTCCCGACGACCACCGCTGAGGTTCAAGCGGCCGTGCGAGTGGCGAGGGTTCACGGCCGGGCCGTCATTCCCCGAGGCTCGGGTACGGGACTGGCAGGCGGAGCTGTTCCCGTGTCCGCCGACGGTGTTGACCCGGTCGTCGTCGTCACCACCAAGATGAATCGCATCCTGGAGATCGACGCTGAAGAGCGTGTGGCATGGGTGCAACCGGGCGTGCTCAACCTTGATCTGTCGCGGGCCGTTGCCCACCTTGGCCTGCATTTCGCCCCCGACCCTTCGAGCCAGCAGGCGTGCTCGGTCGGAGGAAACGTGGCCAACAACTCAGGGGGACCGCACTGCCTCCTTTACGGGGTGACGAGCGCCCACGTCCTCGCCGTCGAAGTCGTGCTGGCGGACGGCTCGGTGGCGATGCTGGGCGGACTCGACCCGGATCCGGGCGGATACGACCTACGCGGCGCCTTCGTTGGAAGCGAGGGGACGATGGGAATCGCCACCCGCATAGCGGTGCGCCTCACACCGCTGCCCCCGACGGTCCGGACCCTCCTCGTTGACTTCATGTCCATCGATGACGCCGCCGCGGCCGTGACCGGCATCATCGCCGCCGGTCTGGTGCCGGCGGCGCTCGAAATGATGGACGCCCCGATCACGCGCGCCGTCGAGGAGTACGTGCATGCCGGCTTTCCGCTGGATGCGGCTGCGGTCCTTCTGGTCGAGGTAGACGGACTGCCGTCCGGTGTCGATGCCGCGGCCGCTACCGTTGCTGAGGTGGTGGCTGCCCATGGCGCCAGAACCATACGAGTCGCCGCCGATCCGGCCGAGCGCGCCCTTCTTTGGAAGGGACGCAAGTCGGCCTTCGGGGCCATCGCCCGCATCGCGCCCAACTACTACCTCCACGATGCGGTCGTACCTCGAGGGAAGCTGGTTGACGTGCTCCGGCAGGTCAACGCCATCGCCGAACGGCATGGGCTGGCGGTGATGAACGTGTTCCATGCCGGGGATGGGAATTTGCATCCCTTGTTGTTGTTCGACCGCCGCCACCCTGGAGTCGTCGATCGGGTGTTCGCGGCTGGAAAGGAGATCATGGAGGTTTGCGTGGCCGCCGGTGGTGTCCTCTCCGGCGAGCATGGCATCGGCCTAGAGAAGCGCGACTACATGGGCATGATCTTCAGCGCGGCCGACCTCGACGCCCAGGCTCGATTGCGCGCTGCGTTCGATCCGTCCGGAGTTTGCAATCCCACCAAGGTGCTTCCGGCCGGATCCCGCTGCGGCGACCTGCAGTCGGTGCCCGAGGGCGCGTGGGTATGACGTCGGTGCTTGAGCGCTTTGCCGCCGAGGTCGGACCAACCGGTCCGGTGGTCGCCGTCGGTGGACGGACCCAATGGCTGGTCGGCGGTCCTCCCCTCACAACCGCACGCGAGGTGGTGGCGCCGGGCGGCGTGGTCGATCACCAACCGGCCGAGATGATCGTGCGGGTACGCGCCGCCACCACCGTCGCCGAATTGGACGCGGTTCTGGCCGAGGCTGGCCAGATGGTTCCGTTAGACCCTGATGATGCGGTTCACGCAACCGTCGGCGGAGTCCTCGCGGTGGGGCACAGCGGGCCAAGGCGATTGCGGTACGGCCCGGTGCGCGACGCCGTGTTGGAGATCGTCTACGTGTCCGCCGATGGCACGCTGATCAAAGCGGGGGCACCGGTCGTCAAGAACGTGAGCGGGTACGACCTGTGCCGCCTCCTGGTTGGCTCCCTGGGCACGCTCGGCCTCCTCTCCGAGGTGGTGCTTCGCGTCCAGCCCGTCCCGCTGGCCCGACGGTGGCTGGCTGGCTCCGGCGACCCCTTCCAAGCCCGCGCCCGCTTGTACAGGCCATCCTCCGTTCTCTGGGACGGGACCACCACGTGGATCCTCCTGGAGGGCCATCCGGGCGACGTCGATGCGGAAGCCGCCCGGCTTGGACCTGGGTTCGCCGAGGTAACCGGCTCGCCGCCCTTGCCGACGGGCGGCCGGATCTCTGTTCGTCCGGGCCAGTTGCGGTCGTGGTGCGCGGTCCGATCGCCCGGCTCGTATCTGGCCGAGTTTGGTGTCGGAACGGTGCACCTGCTCGCTCCATCGGAATCCGCCGTTGCGTCCCATCCGGACCCGGTCACAGCCAGGCTCGGCGCCGAGGTGAAGTCGCGCTTCGATCCGTCCGGACGACTGAACCCAGGAAGACAGCCATGAGGCTGCCCGTCGATGAGGACGATCTGGCGGCCTGCGTGTCCTGCGGGCTGTGCCTTCCGCATTGCCCGACCTATCGGGTCACGGGGGAGGAATCGGCTTCGCCGCGCGGCCGCATCGCCGCAATGCGCGCCGTCCACGCCAGCACCTCGCCCCTTGATGCCTCGTTCACGGGGTTCATGGACCTGTGCGTGCAATGCCGTGGGTGCGAGACCGCCTGTCCGTCGGCGGTGCCCTTCGGCCGGCTCATGGAAGGAGCCCGGCAGGCGTTGGCCGGATCCACGCGATACCAGCCGTGGTGGCGGCGGATGGCCTACGCCGTGCTCGGACACCACCGCCTCCTGGTGGCGCTGTCACGGTTAGGCGCCGTCGGCCAACGCCTGCGGCTTGTTCCCCACCGGCTCGGGTTGCCACCGTTGCCGATGCGCCAGGCTCGCCTTCGCCCGGCGCGACCGGCGCCCCCGGGCGCAGTTGAGGCCTGGCTGTTCACTGGCTGCGTGATGGATGCATGGATGCGGCCGGTTCACGCGTCTTCCCTTCGGGTCATGGAGCGCGCTGGCGCGACGGTGGCCCTACCGCAACGAGGCGCCGACTGTTGTGGCGCACTGCACGTGCATGCCGGTCTCATTCAACCGGCCCAGCGGCTGGCCCGGTCGGTCATGGCCAGCATGCCAGGCGATGCCCCGATCGTCGTTGACTCGGCCGGTTGTGGTGCCGCGTTGAAGGACTACGCGCATCTGCTCGGGACGCCGGAGGCAGTCGGATTCGCGGCCCGGGTGCGCGACATCAACGAGTGGCTGGCCGAACGTGCCGCTTTCCTGCCCGAGCCACGCCCGCGACCGGACTGGGCCGTCGCGGTGCAAGACCCTTGTCACTTGCGTCACGTCCAGCACGCCGCCGCCCATGTCCGCACGGTTCTGGCGCCTTACTACGACCTGGTGGAGCTCGACGACGAGGGTTTGTGCTGTGGCGCCGGCGGTGCCTATGCCGCCTTCCACGGGGAGATGGCGGCTGCCATCCGTGACTTGAAGCTAGGTTCGATCGCTCGCAGCGGCGCAACCGTCGTGGCCAGCGCCAATCCGGGATGCGCGCTACACCTCAGGCGGGCCGGCCTCGACGTACGTCATCCCGTGGAACTGCTCGAAGCGGCGTTCGATGGCAGGTGAATTCCAGGAGATTCGTTCCCACCTGGAGGTGATCGCCGAGGAACTCGCGGATCTGGCCATCGTGCGCCTGCGGGAATCGATCGATGCGGGGGGAACGGAGCTTCCCGTCGACGAGCGTCGGTTGACCAGAGCCCGCCGGGCGGTGGAGAGGGCGATCGCGATCCTGCGCGAGCCGAATGACCTGGAATGAACGCTTAGTGGGGCACGCCACTACGGCAGAGGTGGCGCGGTGGGGAGGTTATTCAGGCGATCGATCAGGACCCGCAACCGGCCGTAGGACATGCGGTCGAAGCGCGCTGTGATCCGGGGCAAATCGACGTGGTCGTCTCCGGCGGTCTCGGGGGGAAGCGGTCCGGTGGCCTTGATGACGCCGCCTCGGGTGACGTCGGCGAACTCTTCCGACAGAGCCGCCAATTCTTCTTCGGTCGGTTGAGCCCGCAGGCGGATGACCAGCTGGTGACCCACCCAGCGGATGGAGTGGTAGTTGCGATAGAAGCCGAGTATCTCGGCGGCGGCGTCCTCCACGTTGTCGGTGATCTTGTAGAGCGCGGAGTCCTCGCTGGAGATAAATCCCCGGGCGGCGACTTCGCCGGTGACAAAGCGATCCCAGGCTTCCCAATAGCTGCCGCTGGGCACCTCCAACAGGACCAGTGGCGCCGGCTCAGACTTGCCGGTCTGCAGCAGGGTCAACAGCTCGAAGGATTCGTCGAGGGTGCCGAATCCGCCGGGAAGGACGACGAAGCCATCCGACTCCTTGATGAGCATCAGCTTGCGGGTGAAGAAGTACCGCATCTCCACCAGCTTCGGGTCCTGGGCGATGAACGGGTTGGCTCCCTGCTCGAAGGGGAGCCGGATGTTGATCCCGAAGGACCGCTCCCGCCCGGCGCCTTCCAGGCCGGCCGCCATGATCCCCGGGCCGGCACCGGTGACCGTCGACCAGCCTTTCTCGGCCAGGGCGGCGGCTAGGTCCCTCGCCTGGGCGTAGAGCGGGTCGTCAGGCAGCGTTCTGGCCGACCCGAACATGGTGACCTTGCGGAGATGGCGGTACGGGGCGAAGACGCGGAACGCCTCCCGCATCTCCTTGAGGGCGGCATTGGTGATCTTCAGGTCGAGGCGATCGGTCCTGTCCTCGGCCAGGTGGACGATGGTGGCCAGCATCTCGAAGAGCTGGTCCCGGTTTTCGGTCGCATCCACGGCGTCCAGCAACTCGACGAGCCGTTGGTCGAGGTCCGGCTGGCCGGTGCGGTGGCGGGGGAGGGAATCGCTCATAACCGCAAGGTTGGCACGCCGATACGGTAGGGGCATGAGCCGTCACTGTTCCCGCTGCGGTGGCCCGGGTGAGGCGCCTGAAGGCGGGCTCCCGGACGGGTGGTCCTTCGCCGTCGAGGCCGGCCGCACCGTGTATCAGTGCCCTGCATGCGTGCGGGCCAACATCCGGGCCATCGAGGCCAAGCTGCCGGAAGAATGGTGGGAGCGGTAGCGCGGGCTCAGCTGACCCTCACCCGCCGAGCCACGGCGGGAAGGCGCGGAAGCACCGTTCTGGCCGAGACGCCGGCGGCCAGGAGCAGGGCTTCTCGGCCCAGATCCCAGGACAGGTGATAACCCTTGCGCAGCGGCGGAGGCAGGAGCCCCACGGTGACCTGCCGAGCGAGCACGGCGGCCGGTTCAACCATCGGCGCCACGGGCCACGGGAGTCTGGGGTGCAGCACCGCTCGAGCCAAGCGGCGGGCGTCGTCGCCCACTTCCAGGGTGCCGACCATCGTTCGCACGTAGGCGCGGAACTCGGCGAGGGTTGACGGCTGGACGGCCACGGGCACCCCCAGCAATTCGGCCACGAGCGTCGACTCGGCGTAGAACTATTCCGCCTCCCGCTGGCTCAGGGCGCCGATGAAGCGGCTGTAGACGCGCAGGGCGGTGTCCACCAGCGTGGCATGGACCCAAAGGAGCAACCGCGGGTCGTTGGCCTCGTAACCCGGACCGCGCACGCGGTCATGCACGGCCCGCACCGTGTCGACCGCCTGCCTGGCTTCCTCCTCTGTCCCGAAGACAATGGCGTAGACGGCCGCAAGCGTGCGCTGGAGCCGGGCGAACGGATTGGCCTGGAAGCCGCTGTGCTCCGCGACGCCTCGCGCCACGAGGGGATGGGCCAGCTGCATGAGGAGGGCGCGACCGCCGCCGACCAGCAGCACCGCTTCGCCGTTCACTTTGCGGATGGCTGCGTCGGCCCCAAACAGCCCTCCCGTCGATCGACCCACCGGATCCGTCCTCGCTACTGCGCCGGCACTACGCCGTCGCCACCCGGCCGTACAGGGTGGTCCGCTGCTCGAGGGTTCGGTGCAGGGGCTCGACGATGTCGCGGAACTCGGGTTCCTCCATGAGCTGACCATGACTGGCGCCGGCGGCACGGGAGATGTTCTCGTCCATGAGGGTGCCGCCGAGGTCGTTGGCGCCGGCTTGGAGGATCTGCTGAGCGCCAGGCGCGCCGACCTTGACCCACGAAACCTGGATGTTGGGAATCCAGCCGTGGTAGGCGATGCGACCGACAGCATGCATGAGCAGCGTCTCGCGAAACGTTGGCCCCCGTCGGGCCCGGTGCTGCAGGTAGATCGGGGAGGCCATGTGAACAAAGGGAAGTGGCACGAACTCCGTGAAGCCACCCGTGACTTTCTGCAGTTCGCGGGTCCGCACCATGTGGCGGGCCCAGTGAACAGGCTGTTCAATGGAACCGAACATGATGGTGATGTTTGATTGCAATCCGACGCTATGGGCCGTCTGGTGGGCGTAGAGCCATTCTTCGGTGTTGATCTTGTCGGGGCACAGCACGGCTCTGATCTCGTCGTCAAGTATCTCCGCGGCCGTGCCCGGCAACGTCTTCAGCCCGGCGTCCATGAGGCGGCGCAGGTACTGGCCGAGCGGTTCGCCAAGACGCTTGGCGCCTTCGGTGACCTCCAGAGCTGTGAACCCGTGGATATGGATGCGAGGGGATGCGTCACGGACGGCCCGGATGACGTCGAGGTAGTAGTCGCCGTCGAAGTTGGGGTGAATCCCGCCTTGCAAGCAGACTTCGGTGGCGCCCCGTGCCTCGGCCTCGGCGACCCGGCGGGTGATCTCATCGACCTCCAGCAGATAGGGATCGCCGCGCAGATTGAGGGATAGAGGACCTTTGGAGAACGCGCAGAACCGGCACTTGAACGTGCAGATGTTCGTGTAGTTGATGTTGCGGTTTACGACGAAGGTGACCACGTCTCCGACGGCCTGGCGTCGCAACTCATCGGCCGCCTCGGCCACGGCTGCCACTTCGGGACCTCGGGCCGAGAACAGGATGACGAGCTCGTCGATCCCGGCCTCCTGGCCCATCAGCACGCCGGCCAACACTTCGCCAACCCGACCGCCCGCGCGCGCCGGGGCGGGAAGGAGAGCGGGAGGTTGTTCATCGGCGCCGGAGTACCAGCGCTCTCCCGGTTCGCGGCACAGGCCGTCGGCGTCGGAGGCGTCGAGGACGGCGAAGTGCAGGGCGGGGTTCAGCCACCGTCCGGGTGCCGAGACGAATTCGGGGTAAACCGTCAAGCGAGGGGCAAGGGAGAAGCCAGCCGCTTCGGTGACCTCTCGCAAACGGTCGAGAGCCGGCCACGGCCGCTCGGGGTTGACATGGTCGGCGGTCACCGGGGACACGCCTCCCCAGTCGTCGATGCCCGCATCCAGCAGACGGCCGAAATCCTCGGACAGATTGGGTGGCGCTTGGACGTGAATGTCCGGGGGAAGGATCACCCGGGCGGCGGCGATCGACCACAGGAACTCCTCAGGAGGACAGGCCGGCCAGCGGTGCATGGCCGTGTCCGTCTTCGGGAGGAAGTTCTGGACGATGACCTCCTGGACGTGACCATGCCGGCCGTGGGCGTCGGCGATCGCTCGCAGTGCCTCGACGCGATCGGCGCGGGACTCGCCGATGCCGACGAGGATCCCCGTGGTGAAAGGGATCTGCAGCCGGCCGGCCGCTTCGAGGGTGGCCAAGCGTCGCTCGGGCGTTTTGTCAGGGGAGCCCCGGTGACACTCCAGCCCGGCGTTCAACGACTCGAGCATCATGCCCTGGGAGGCGGAGACGCCCCGGAGGGCGGCCAGATCGTCAGCGCGGAGCGCGCCCGCATTGGCGTGGGGCAGCAATCCGGTCTCCTTCAGGACCAACCCGCACATGGCGACCAGGTAGTCGACCGTCGTTGCGTAGCCGTGGGCTGCCAGCCACTCCCTGGCCACCGGATACCGGTCCTCGGGCTGCTCGCCCAACGTGAACAACGCTTCCCGGCATCCGCTGGCCAGTCCGGCTCGGGCGATGTCGAGCACCTGCTCACTGCTCAAGTACGGCGCCTCAACTCGCGCCGGCGCCTTGGCGAACGTGCAGTAGCCACAGCGATCTCGGCAGAGCATGGTGAGGGGGATGAACACCTTCGGGGAGTACGTGACCCGAGTGCCGAACGCCGCGTCCCGGGCGGAAGCCGCGAGTGGGAGCAACTCGTCGAAGGTCACGTCCGAGAGGTCGGGGGCCATAGATCGACAACCTAGTGTCAATGCCGGTGCTATCGGTTGTGGTGGAGGAGGTGCGCAACCGGAGATCGTACAGCGCCGTTGTCATCGGCTTGGACGCGATGTGGCCCGGCCCGTGGCTGCGATGCGAGCCGCCGCGGCCGCGGCCGGGCACCGCAGCCTGCTGGCACCGTGGACCCCCGATCGTGAGAAGCAGCCCGAACTGCTCCACCGCCTCTTCACGCGTCGCCTCTGAGGAGAGCGGTCACCCCCGCTAGCGGGGGGCGGCTTCCGGATCGACGAGCCAGATCACCCGTTCGGCCGTGACCCGTCCCGCCGGCAGATCGGCGCCGTTGACAATGGCTTGCATGGCGTCTCGCTTGTCCGCGCCGGCCACCGTGAACACGATGAGCTTCGAACGGGCCAAGCCGGAAAATGTCAACGTCATGCGTTGATAGGGATTGCGACCGGTCGGATCCTCGTTCAACACCACCAACTGCCCTTCATCGGCGTCGAGGGCTGGGGAGCCAGGGAAGAGCGAGGCGGTGTGCCCGTCTGCGCCCATCCCGAGATGCACGAAGTCCAGGTGGCCGACCTCGCCAAGGCGCAACTGATACGCCTCTGGTCCTTCCTCGCACCGCATTGGATAGACGGCGTTGGCCGCCCCCACTCGTTCGAGCAGAGTCTGGCGCGCTAGGAGTTGGTTGGACTCGGGACTGTCGGGAGGTACGCAGCGCTCGTCATTCCAATAGATGTCGACACACCACCAGTCGATGAGTTCGGCGGCATCGGTGGCCAGCCGTTCGTAGCAGCGTCGCGCCGTCGGGCCGCCAGACAGGCACAGCGAGAATTGCTCTTCATCGCGCGCCCGATATGCGGCAATGACCCGCTCGGTGAAGGCCCCGGGTAGGTCGTCGACGACGATCAACTCACCGTTCACGGTTGCCGCCACCGCCGACCGTCGCGCTCGAGCAGGAGGTCCGCTTCGCGGGGACCCCAGCTACCGGCCGGATATCGAGCGATCGGCACTTGCCGATCCTTCCAAGCCTCCAGGATCGGGTCACAGATGCGCCAGGCTTGCTCCACTTCGTCGGTGCGGATGAAGAGGGTCGGGTCGCCGATCATGGCGTCGACCAGCAGGCGCTCGTACGCCTCAGGCGACTCTTCGACGAAGGTCTCTCCATAAGAGAAGTCCATTGTCACGTCGCGTACCTCGAAGGTCGGACCCGGGACCTTGGCGCCGAAGCGAAGGCTGATGCCCTCATCGGGCTGGATGCGCAGCAGGAGCGCGTTGGGGTGCAGACCGCGAGCCAGCGGATCGGCGAAGGGCAAGTGGGGGACGGGGTGAAACTGCATGGCCACCTCGGTGACCCGTTTCGGCAGGCGCTTACCCGTGCGGACGTAGAAGGGCACACCCGCCCACCGCCAGTTGTCCACCCGCAAGCGCGTGGCGACGTAGGTCTCGGTCTGGCTGTCCTCCGCCACGCCTTCTTCGTCGCAGTAGCCGGCGACGGGCTCACCGTCGATCGTTCCTCGGCCGTACTGGCCCCGCACCACCTCTTCGATCACCTCGTCGGGACTCATGATGTCGACGGCCCGGAGAGCCTTGACCTTCTCGTCCCGGATGCCCTGGGGGTCGATGCTCGCCGGCGGCTCCATGTCGGTGAGGGCGAGCACCTGCAGCACGTGGTTCTGGACCTGTCTCTTATAC
>CAXMLU010000270.1:0-3064 GCA_964194255.1 uncultured bacterium | reverse complement strand
GATGTGTATAAGAGACAGGATTAAAGGCGTCGCGGCGGGCGCCGATGGCCACGATTTGGTACGGGGGCAGGAGAGGCCGGAAGTTGACGACGATGGTGCTGCCGGCGGCGCGTATCGGCGAGGTCGCCACAATGCGGTTGTCGTTGACCGCCACCGCCTCGGCCCCGGCCGCCAGTAGGGCGTTGACGACGAGTTGCACGTCGGTGTCGTGGATCCGATAGGCGCCGGCGTCCTCCGACGGCGCCGGCTGGCGGGCCGAATCGGAAAGCCGCACGGCGATGGCGTGGCCGCGTACGGCCGTCGTGCCCGCCTCGTCGGCCAGGAGCGCGTCCTGGCTGGCCTGATCACGACTTGAGCGGCTGGCGCCCGCCACGAGTCGTTGCTCCGCCTCCACTTGTCGGCGCAGCTGATCAACGGCAGCGGCCAGATCGCCGACCTGGGTACGGCGGGTTTCGATGAGCCGGATGAGTTCGGCCTGGCGGGGGGCGGCGGCGCGTTTGGCCGTTTGGGCAGACGAGGCGGCGATGACCAGCAGGAAGCCCAGCAATCCCAGGACAGCGGCCAACACCAGCGAGGATCGGCGGTCGATCACCGCAGCATCTGGCGGATGCGGCGGGCGTACTCCTGGGCCAGCCGGCGCGCTTCGCCGTCGCTTGGGCCCTCGGCCCAGATGTGCGTAACAGGGTCCTCGGTGTCGGGGAGGACCAGCGCCCACCCTTCGTCATGGAGCACCTTGACTCCGTCCACGAGCACGAGGTCGCGCTCTTTGGAGTTCTCGACCAGGGTGCGCATGACCAGGCCCTTCTGCTCCCAGGGGGTGACCACGTTCTCCTTCGCCACGTAGGTCCGGGGCAGTCGAGACACAACTTTCGACAAACGAAGACCGGTTTGGGCCAACAGGCTGAGCATGTTGACGAAGGCGGCGGTGGCGTCGAACGCGGGCAGGAAGGCCGGGAAGATGAACCCGCCCTCGCCGCCACCGGCGAAGGCCACACCGGGGGTGGACGCGACCTCCATCAGGTGCGACGTGGAGAGCTTGGTCCACAGCAGCGTCGCCCCATGGGTTCGGCACAGCTCTTCCACCACCTGACTGATATTGACGGGGACGGCGACGGTGGCCCGTTCGGTCGTTTGCAGCACCAGCGTGAGCAGCGCAAAGAGCGCCTCGTCGTCGCTGAGCACGTGACCCTCGTCGTCCACCATGGTGATCTGTTCGCCGTCTGGATCGATGACGATGCCGAGATGGGACCCGGACGCCTTCACCAGATTTCCAACCCGAATGGCGTGCTCGCGCCGGTCGAAGGCCAGCGCGCCGGCGGTCGAAGCGAACGGATTGACGGCTAGCACCTCGGCGCCCAGCTTGGCCAGTACGTTGGGCATGACGAAGCTCGAGGACCCGAAGGCGTAGTCGAGGACGACTTTGAAGCCGGCGGCCCGGATGGCCTCCACATCGACGGTGGCGATCAGCGCGGCGGTGTAGAACTCGAGGGCCCGGGGCGGGAAGCCGATGTCGCCGATATCCGACGCGAGGGCCCGGCGAAAATCCTCCCGGTGGAAGAGCCGCTCGATCTTGCGCTGCGCGGCTTCATCAATGTCGATGCCGTCCGCGTCAAAGAAACGGATGACGACGGACTGCGGATCGTCCGAGGCCAACCGGACCGTAATGCCGCCCTGGCTGCGCTCGGTACGAACCTGGAAGCGGGTAACCGGTACGGTGCCGACCTCCAAATCGTTCACGTTGACACCCGCGGTGTTCAGTCCGACCATCACGGCCCGCTTGAGGGCTCGCGCTGCCCGGCTCGTGTCCCGGGAGCAGGTGACCATCGCCCCCTTCTTCAAGGTGGTGGCGTAGGCCATAGCCACCCGCACGGCGAGCTCCGGGCTGATGTCGACGTTGGCCAGACCGGCCACGCCGAGCTTGCCGAAAAGGGCGCGGGCGCCGCGGGATTCCCACACGATCGAGGAGTTGACGATGGCTCCCGGCTCGACCGTCTTGAACGGGTAGACCTTGACGCCCGGGTTGATGACGGCGTGCTGGCCGACGAAGCATTCGTCGCCGAGGACGACTCCTTCTTCGCAGCGGGCGCCTCGCCGCAGATCGGCGGAACGTCCCACCACGCAACCCCGCAGGCGCACCGAGGTGCCGAGGTACACATTGTCGTAGACGATGGCCCGCTCGAGATACGAGTCGGCGCCCACTCGCACGTTGGAGCCGAGCACCGTGTAGGGCCGTAAGTGAGCACCCGCTTCGATCGTGCAGTAGTCGCCCATGATGGCCGGCCCGTCGATCTTGGCGCCGGGGTCGATCTCGGAGCCTTCCCCGATCCACACCCCCTCCCCGAGACGGAAGCCGGGGATCTCCGCTTCGACCTTGCCGTCGAGCACGTCCTGGTGGGCCTTGTGGTAGGCCTCCAAGGTGCCGACATCCTCCCAGTAACCATCGGCGACGAAACCGAATATCGGCTTGCCCGCTTCCAACAGGGCGGGGAAGACCTCGCTCGAGAAGTCGACGGAACGGCCAGCGGGGATGTAGTCGAAGATCTCGGGTTCGAGGACGTAGATACCGGTGTTGATGGTGTCGCTGAACACCTGTCCCCATGTCGGCTTCTCCAGGAAGCGCTCGATCGAGCCATCCTCCCGGGTGATGACGATGCCGAACTCCAGGGGATTCTCCATCGACTTGAGTCCGATGGTGGCCAGGGCGCCCCGTTCCTTGTGGAAGCTGACGATGGCCGACAGATCGATGTCAGTTAACACGTCACCAGAGATGACCAAGAACGTGTCGTCGAGCTCGTCCATGGCGTTGCGGACCGAACCGGCCGTGCCCAGCGGACTCTCCTCGGTGGCGTAGACCATGCGCACACCGAACTCGGCGCCGTCGCCGAAGAAGGTGCGGATGGCGTTGGGGAGGAAGGCGACGGTCACGACGACATCGTTGAAACCGTGGTCCTGCAACAACCGGACGATATGCTCCATCATGGGCCGGTTGGCGAGGGGCATCATCGGCTTGGGCTGGTTGGAGGTCAGCGGTCGCAGGCGGGTGCCTTCGCCACCGGCCATAATC
>CAXMLU010000269.1:0-2771 GCA_964194255.1 uncultured bacterium | reverse complement strand
ACCGGCGGTAGGGGACGATATAGCCGACTTCGTGGACCGATGTTCGGGGACGCTGCGGGGAACCGCACCAAGTGGGTTGAGGCCCGTCGGCGACATTATCGGGACGGGACGCGTCGCCGGTCGACTTCGCTGACGCGTTCAGTCGGCGCCACTTTCCTGTCCGGAAGCAGATGCCGGAGTGGCGCCGGTGATTGGACAAAGATCGACACTGTGATGTCAACCATCCGGCCCGGTTGAAGTCTCGATACAGGCAGCGGTCCGGGGAGTGCTATGTCGGAGGCGGAGGACGACTTCGAGATCTTCGTGGCGAGCCGAGGTGCTGCGGTGCGCCGAACCGCCTACCTCCTGACCGGCAACTGGCACCTAGGGGAGGATCTGGTGCAGGTGGCGTTGACCAAGATCTACCTGCGGTTGGGCCGCCTCGACCCGTACCAAACGGCGGGGATTGCGAGGACGACCGGACAGGGTGATGTTGGGGAACGTACCGTCTTGTCCGTGGTCCTGTGTCCTGGGTGTGGGATATCGGTGTCGGAGTGGGCGGCCCGGTGCCCGGCGCGCGGCTCGGGTCTTCAGCAGGCCGTGCCGATCGTCGTGGGCCGCGCCTCGGGCAGATGGCCACGACGAGCGGTGCTGGTCGGTTCGGTCGCGGTGGTGGTGGCTGTTCTCGCGATGTGGATAGCGGTGGGTGTCGTCCACGGCGGTCATCCGGCGGCCGGACACCTCGTCGTGCCGGTCATGAGCACGCACCCGGTAGCCGTGACCGCCCCGACCGCGTCTTCGACGACCACGCCTCCGGCCGGATCCATCCCGGTGACCTTGCCCATTCCGCTGGACGCTTCGCTCGGCTTGTCGCAGTTCACGCCCAAGTCTGTGTCGTCGTACGTGTTTCCCCAGGTGAATTACTATCCGAACACTCCGATCGACCTCCCACCGGACACCACGCCAAAGCAGTACCCCAGGGGCATGGCCCTCGGGTTCGGCCAGTTGTGGGCGGCGGAGTACGGCGAGCAACCGGGCAACGCCCTGGTCGCATTTGACCCCACTACCGGCCGCCCGGGGGCCGTCTTCCCCCTCAGCGACGAACCGCAAGCACTCGCCGTAAACAGCACCAACGTGCTCGTCCTGGTCGGCCGCAATCCCGCCATCCTGGAGCGGTTCGACCCCACCACCAGACGGGTGACCACGGTGGCCTCCACCGGACTCAGTGACGGGGCCGCCCCGGTCGCCTTCCATCTGGTCGCCAACGACCGCTCCGCCTTTGCCACCGTCGGCGCGCGCACCCCCAACGGAACACCCACTGTCGGGATGGTACGGATCGATCTGCGCTCCGGCGCCATCCGGCCGAGCCCGCGGTTCCCCTGCGACTCGTTCGACCCGTCGCTGGCCCTGACCGCCTCGGCCGTGTGGTTGGGCTGCACCGACGCCTCGCTCATCCGGCTCAACCCGGACACGCTGAGCGCCACTGGACGCAAACGGCTGGGCGATACGTCCTTCGGCATCGCGGGCGTCGCCGACAAGCTGTGGATGACAACCGCCCGCAGCGGCGTCAATGGCTGGGCCAGCATCAAGGCGCTGCGCGTCGACCCCTCCACCCTCGCCGTGTCCGCGTCTGTGCCTCTGCCCGACGGTGTGCTCGGTCGAGTGGGGATCGGTCCCGACGGCCTGGCATGGGCGGCAGGAGTCGACTCCTCCGATGGCAACATCATCCTCATCCGGCTCGGATCACCTCCCACGGCGGCCCCGATCACTCTCGGGGTAGTAGCTAGCCCTGATGCCCCGTTGATCGGCGACGGCGTGGTTTGGGTTCTGAACAGCGGGCCCTATGTCCTCTTCCGTGTCGTTCCATAAGAGCCGGGCGAGGCTGCTCACCGTCCAGGAGACCGTCCCAGCAAGGTGTGGTCCTGGCAAGGTGTTCTCGGTCGATGGCGGCGAAGTCCAGCAGCACCGATCCGGTTCGGACGCGGCTGTCCGGGAGCCGGCGGTCGGGGGACAGGTCGTGAGTCTCAGTGCTACGGATGTTCGGGGACATCACCCGAAATGGTGACGTGTGGGGTTGGGGCGTTACCGCATGGGTCTAGCCCGGGGTTAAGGAGACTCTGCTCGTGTTACTCATCCGGCAGTTCCGGTCGTTCGCGGATATGGCCGTTGACTGCCAGCCGGCCGTGACCGAGAATCTCGGCAACACGACGAAGGGGGCGGTTGATGGTCCGAGCGCGACTGATTCAGATAATCCGGTATGGCAACTTCCGTGAGGCGCTAGAAGTCGCCGAAGAACTGAACCGTGTCTATCAAGCGAAGGGGCTCAGAGCGTCGACGTTCTGGGCGCCGGTGGCGGGGGTCAGCAACGAGTTCATCATTGAGACCGACTTTCCGACTCTCGCAGACTTCGAGAGCGACCAAGCGGCGATCTACGCCGATGCAGAGGTTATGAAACTGGTGCGCAGCTTCGCCCAGTACGTGATCGAAGGTACCGGACGTTCAGAACTGATCGAGTCGGCACCCTCTCTTTCGTAAGCCGGCCGCGGCGGGAGTTCGGTCAGCGCGCTAGTCGCCGCTCTCGTCACGTGCTCGTTCTCGGTCTGGTCCAAGCTCGGGTTTGAGCACTCAAAGGTGCCGAACCCGTTCGACGACCCAGCATGGGCTCGCCGGTTGGGCGGAATATTCCGCTTCGACCGTATCCCGGCATTCTGGAAGGGTCTGCGGGACCTAGGGGCCTGGGGGCGTCGCCGCTCGCGGGAGCAAACATCTGACGCCATGGCCTGCCGTAGAAC
>CAXMLU010000268.1:0-6027 GCA_964194255.1 uncultured bacterium | reverse complement strand
CCCGCCCCGACCACACCCCCCTCACCGCCCCCACTATCGGCAACCTCCGCCAGTAGTCAAGTCGCGGCGGCGAGTTCCCTCAGTCGCTTCTGGATGAATCGCAGTTCCGGTTGGGATGGTTCGAGTTGAAGGGCCATGCGATACGCGTCCGCGGCCTCTTCCGTCCGGTCGAGCCGGCGCAGCAGCTCGGCGCGGGCGACGTGGAGTTGGGGCCAGCGCTCAAGCTGGGGATGGTGACCGACGGCGTCGAGGATGACCAGGCCGGCCGCCGGCCCTTCGGCCATTGCGACTGCGACGGCCCGGTTTGCCTCGAAGACGGCGCTGGGCTCGTAGCGCATGAGTTCGCTGTAGAGAATCGCGATCTGCCGCCAGTCCGTGTCGTCCGCGGTCGGTGCGCCCGAGTGGCACGCGGCGATGGCGGCCTGAAGCTGGTACGGGCCCGGCGGACCCACCCGCAGGGCCCGATCGAGGATCGCGTCGCCTTCGGCGATGAGCTCCCGATTCCAGCGGCGGCGGTCCTGGTCCTCGAGCACGACCAGCTCACCGCGCTCGTCGGTGCGCGCCGCCCGTCGGGCGTCGGTCAACAAGAGGAGAGCGAGCAACCCGGACACCTCTGGCTCGTCGGGAAGTAGAGCCGCGAGGGCGCGGGCCAGATCGATGGCCGTGTCGCACAGCTCCCCCCGAATCAACACGTCGCCGCGACTGGCCATATGTCCTTCGGTGAAAACGAGATAAACGACCCTGAGCACCGCCGGCAGGCGGTCGACCAGCTCGTTGGGACGCGGCATCCGAAAAGGAATGACCGCGTCCCGGATCTTGGCCTTGGCCCGCGTCAGGCGTTTCGCCATCGTCGGCTCCGACACCAGGAAGGCGGCGGCGATGTCGGCCGTCGACAGTCCGCACACTGCCCGCAGGGTCAGCGGCACCCGCACGGCCGCGTCGAGCGCCGGGTGGCAGCACAAGAAAATGAGGCTGAGATCGTCATCGCGGCCGCCGCCATCCCCGGGCGGCAGTGGTTCGGCCAGTTCGCGCATCGCGGCAACCTCCTTGTCTGTCCTCCTTCCCTCCCGGCGCACGCGGTCGATGGCCTTGTGGCGAGCAACGCCGACGAGCCATCCGTAGGGGTTCTCTGGCACTCCCCGCGTCGGCCATTGCTCGAGTGCAGCGGCGCAGGCTTCCTGTACGGCGTCCTCGGCCGCGCCGAGGTCACTGAGCAGTCGGGTGACGCTCGCGACCGCGCTCCACCAGTGCTGGTGCAGCGATGCCTCGATGGGGTTGATCAGCTGGGGACCTCCACCGCTATGACTGGCCGAACCTCAACCGACGCCTGTGCGGCGGCGGGGATGGTCGCCGCCCATCGCAGCGCTTCATCGAGATCGGCGCACTCCACGATCGTGTAACCGCCCAGGTGTTCTTTGATCTCGGCGGCAGGGCCGTCGGTGAGCAGGACCTCCCCATCGCGGACCCGCACCGTCGTCGACGCCGACAGCGGATGCAGCGGTGCGGAGTCTCGCAGTACTCCGGCCGCAATCATGGCGTCGTTCGCCGTCCGGTACGCCTTGTACAGCTCGGCGGCCGCGGCCGTTCCGGGCTCGGGCAGCGCGTCTTCCGTCGTGTTCAGCAGAAACAGGTATTTCACGAAGATCTCCTCCTGGTGGGCCGGTCCGTTGCCAGCATCACGTAGTCATCGAACGACACCGGGACAAATGGACGGCATCGCGTCGGTCAGAACAAATGAATGGCATCGAGGACCGTGGCGGCGAACTCTTCGTCTCCATCAATGCCGACCTGGCGCTCCCGCCACGGCCGGCGTCGTCGCCCACACGATGAACTCTGAAGCTGTGGAGGTGACGGTCGCGGCCGGGGCGCCGGCTGCCGCCCTGCCTTCGACGACGGTTGCTTGGCCATCGTCGTTGGCGGGCACAATCGTCCAGTCGCCGCCGCCCGGTCCGTCGAGGTGCACGGCGATCGGCTTGGTGAGTGCGGCGCCCAATTCAACGGGGGACATCTGCGGCAGCCCGGCGATGAGCCACTCCATCGTCGCCGCCAGCCGGAGCTCATCCGAGGGCGGTGCCGGGCGGTCGATCGGAGGCGACGGCCTCGACGGCCTTGGCGATCACGTCTTCGTAGTCGGCCAGGACTTGCTCGGGTGTCCAGTCGCGGTGAGCCTCCGCCTGAGCGGCCTGCGTCGCCTCGAGGTCGCCAGGCACGCCCGGCGGAAGGGTCGAGGGATCAACGACGGTTCGGCACACGTTCGCCATATGGGCGATGACGTCTTGCACCCGCCACCCCGCACAGTCGCTCGGCATGGCCCACTCGTCGGGGCTCAGGCTCCGCGCCACTATCAAAACCTCGTCCCGATCGGCACGAAACGCCTCAACGCCTCGTTCGCCCATGAGCGGAGCCTACGACGTCGGCGCGCCTCAGATCCCGAAAAGACCCCGCACGTAGGCCGCTTGTCCAACGTGCTGCAGGCAGTCGTCGGCGATGCTCACCAGTCGCACGCCGAGTGTGACGGGAGGATCCCACCTCTGGTCGACGACGCGGTCGAGATCCGGTGGCGTGAGGTCACTCAGCATCTCCCGAGTGCGCCGGTCCACGGCGTCCAGGTACTCCAGGAGCACCTCGGGCCGGTCCGGCTGGACGGTCACCACGTCCTCGGAAGAGTGGCCATAGCCGGTGTTCGACGGGACTGGGTCGAGCCCGAATTGGCGAGCCCAGTCGCCGCTGACCCAGAACTGGTCCGTGTCGAGGAGTTCGGCGACGTGGTGGTCCTGCACCCGAGTGAGGTGCCACACCAGCCACGCGATGGTGTTCGCGCCCGGTGCCGGTTGCTCGGTGAGTCGGGCAAGGTCGACACCGTCAACCGCATCTCGCGCCAACGGTGGAATACGGCCGTAGAGTTCGAGGAGCACTGCAGTGAGGTCCATATCCCCATTCCAGCACGCATGCGCATCAGCGACGAACAACGACGAGCACGCCTGGCCGTCCGCCATCACCTCGCCCCGGCGGCCCGCGCCGCCGACGTGGTGACGGTCGCCGGCGACCTGGTGGGATTGCACAGCTCGGATCCGGCCACCGTCTTTCTGTCGGCGGCGGCACGCGTGAAGAGGCGCGATGTCGCCATCGAATCATTGGAAAGGGCGCTCTATGACGAGCGTTCCCTGGTTCGCACCCTGTGTATGCGACGGACGATGTTCGTCGTGCCTGTCGACGTTGTGCCGATTGTTCAAGCCGCGTGCACGGATCCGCTCGTGCCCGGCGAGCGCAAGCGGCTCGTCCGGATGATTGAGGAGAACAGCATCGCCGGCGATGGCTCGGCCTGGCTGCGTGAGCTCGAGGCCAGGACGCTCGCCGAGCTGAGAGCACGCGGCGAAGCCACTGGTGCCGAGCTGTCGAAGTCGGTTCCCGGCCTTGAGCAGCAAATCTCGTTCGGCGAAGGAAGGAAGTGGGCCGGCAAGGTCGGTGTGTCGACCCGGATCCTATTCTTGCTGTCGACCGAGCAGCTCGTCGCACGCGGCCGACCGAAAGGCTCGTGGACAAGCAGCCAGTATCGGTGGTCGCCGATGGAGACGTGGCTACTCGGCGGGGTTCCCTCCATGCCCGCCGATCTGGCACGCGCCGAACTCGTTCGCCGATGGCTGGCCGCGTTCGGCCCAGGTACGACCGCCGATGTGAAGTGGTGGACGGGATGGACCGTCGCGCATACCAAGGCGGCGCTGGCCGCGGTGGGCGCGGTCGAGGTTCAACTCGAGGAGGCGACGGGCTGGGTCCTGCCGGGTGACGACGGCCCGACGCGGACACCGAAACCCTGGATCGCGTTGCTGCCCGCACTGGACGCGACGACCATGGGGTGGGCGCAGCGGGGCTGGTATCTCGGTGACTACGGCAACCTGTTGTTCGACCGCAACGGTAACGCCGGCCCGACGGTGTGGGTCGACGGCCGCATCGTCGGAGCCTGGGCGCAAAGGCGGAGCGGAGAGGTCGTGTTCCAGCTGCTGGCGGATGTCGGGCACGAAGCCCGGGCTGCCACGGAGCGGGCCGCCGCGGAGCTCACGGCGTGGCTGGGGGACGTGCGGGTCACCCCTCGCTTTCCGACCCCGTTGCAGAAGGAGCTGTGCCGCGGCGTAGCGTGATCCATATGACGACGACGGCAGAGCGGTTACAGGCGGCTCGGGTCAAGATCGAGGGTGCCCGCGACGCGGTACGCGGCGATGAAGGCGCGTCACCGGTGCTCGTGGCAGTGGTGAACGAGTTCGCTCAGAAAGCCCAGAAGGCGGCCGAGACCGCCGACGAGCGGGTGGCGGTGATCGAACTCGAGCAGGCCGGTGACAGCGCCAAGGCCGCCGCCGAAGCCGATCCCGGAGTGTCGCCCGCCGCCCGCGATGCGGTCCTCGAGGCCCACCTGGCTATCTGTATCGCGAAGAGCAAGCTCTAACTCAGTCGGCGTGGAAGGCGGCCAGTCGATCGGCTTCTTCCCGCACCTCCCGTTGCGTCACCTTGCTGAGCGGTCGGAACGGCTCCACGAGGATCTTGCGCTTGTCGTACCGCCACGACCCCGCGACGGCGCCGTCCACGAGAAATGTCGACATTGACTGCGGGTTCTTCGTCTGGAAAACGACGGGCCGGAACTCCTCGGGCAGGATCGCCTTGCGGCGGGCGTGGACCAGCAGGCTCGCATCCCACACCGAGAGGAGGCGGACGGGGGCGACGGTGTCTTCCGGGGGGAGCAGGCCATTGGGGATGTCGACCAGCAGCTGGCCAGACTCGTCCCGGAAGCGTCGGAGCGAAAGCCGGTCGAGCACGCCGGTCACCTCCCGCACCGGCAATCCGGCCCAGGTGGCGAGGTCGTTTGGACGGGCCGGACCGAAGCCGCCCAAGTAGCGCCGAATTAGGATCTCGGCCGCGTCCGCGACCTCGATGCGAGGCGGGCCGATCCACCGTTCGGCCGTGTCGAAGAGATCGGCTCGGCGCCGCTCCCACGTCCCCGACGGTGGCACCCGCACGAGGTCCACCCACAATCCCACTCCGGAGGCGTGCGTCTTGCCCAGCAGATCCTCGATCTCGACGCGCTTGGCCGGACCCTCGTCGAGCCGTTGCCGCAGGCGCTCGGCCGACTCGCTGAGCCCGGCTGCGGTCGGGCGCGCCGCCGCCGCTTGGGCCCGCAGCCACCATGTCCTGCGGGCGTCCCGGATGGGCAGGACGAACGACCAATAGTCGCCCGCCGAGACCAGATGAATGGTGACCCGCATGAGTGTTCCCTGGACAAGGGTGCGCTGCTCGAGCGCCCGGGTCAGGTCGTCGCGTTCGAAGCCCGCCAGCCGCGACCACAGGCCCACGTACATGGCCGGCGCGTACTGGGCCTGGAGGCCACTCATCCTTTCGAGCACGTCGGGCAGCGTCGTGCGGGCCCGCTCCAACAAGAGCTGCCGACCGAGAAGAGCTCGGTTCAGTTCGCGCTGATTGAGTACTCGCTCGTCGGACACGAGGCGACCATACGCCGCACGTGGGCGGTAGCGTCCCGAGGGTGACCACAACTGCCGCGTACGGCTCCTGGCGCTCGCCGATCACCGCTGACGTCCTGGTCGAACGAGTCGTCGGCCTGAGCTATCCGGTCGTGTCCGGGAAGTCGCTCTACTGGGCGGAGAGCCGGCCGGCCGAGGGCGGTCGCTACGCACTCGTGCGCCGGTCGGCGGAGGGCACGACCGGCGAGGTGTTTCGCGACAAGTTCTCGGCGCGCACTCTGGTTCACGAGTACGGCGGTCTCTGCTACGCGGTCCACGGCGAGACCGTGTATTTCTCCAACTTCTCGGACCAGCGGATCTACCGAGTCGATGCCGAGGCAGCCCCGGTCCCGATCACGGCCGAGCCGCCGAGCCCGGCTGCTCACCGCTATGCCGATCCGGTGGTGAGCCCCGATGGGGCAAGGGTGATCTGCGTGCGCGAGCGTCATCTGCGAGCCGAGGTGGTCAACGAGTTGGTGGCGGTGCCCGGCGACGGTTCGTCCGAGCCGCACCTGCTGGCGGG
>CAXMLU010000267.1:0-3654 GCA_964194255.1 uncultured bacterium | reverse complement strand
TGCTGTCGGCCGGCCGAGGCAGCGGCGGCGGCGCTGACACCAAGTCAGCGCCGTGGACCGCTCGACTCATGAAGCTGACGTTCGGTCGTGGACTCGTGGCCGGCATCGGGGCAAGCATCGTCATCGTCGGCGGGTACTTCGTGGTCAACGGTGTGCGCGCCAAGTTCCGGCAAGAGCTCGACACCGGCCAGATGCATCCCACCATGGAAAAGGTCGTTGTCGGGTTGGGTCTGATCGGCAACGTAGCCCGGGGGATGGTCACGGCAGTTGCCGGCCTCTTTCTCGTCAAGGCGGCCGCCGATTTCAAGCCGACGGAAGCCAAAGGGTTGGACGGCACTCTCCGCACCATCGCTGCCCGACCGTACGGCGGCCCGCTGCTAATTGCCACCGCGCTCGGTCTCTTTGCGTTCGGTCTGTACTCGTTCTTTCAGGCTCGTTTCAGCACGATGTGAGCCCGAAAATCCCGGATTCAATCTGCGTCCCGGCGCCGTTCGGCGGCGCGAGCCGCCGCCTCGTCACCGGTAGAGCGGTGCAAACGGATGAGGCGGTCGTGTAGTTGGTCCCTCCACGGTTCGGCGGGCCTCGTCGAGCTTCCCGTGCGCGATGAGCGTCCACGCGTACACCGGGGCGGCGATGGCAAAGTCGCCTCCGCCCGTAGTCACGCCGGCTGATAGGCCTCGGCCGCCGTTTTGGCAGCAAGGACGTGATCGTCTCGGGTGAGGGCCACCTTGGCGAGAACGGCCAAGCACAGCGCGGCCGAGACTTCGCTGTCCGAGGGCCCGTTGCTCAAGCCCGCTTAGGCATAGGCCGTGGCGGCGTCCACGTCGGCGCGGCCAGGGCTACCTCGGCTCGCGCCCACCAGGCCAATACGCTCGAACCGGAGAGCTCGAGGGCCGCGACAGCCCCGACCAGGTCGCCCGCCCACCAGCGCACGATCCCGAGCCACGTCGACGCGCTGGCCGTCAAGGCGGGCGGCGCCCCCCGCAGGGCCGTATCGAGGGAGATCGCCGCGGCAGAGAGGGATCCGGCGTGAGCCTGGGCTGATCCCAACGCCAGGAGCGCTTCCCGCCGCACCGCGTCGTCGGCGGCGTCGTCGACGCGCCGCTGCGCCTCGACCAACGCCAGATCGAAGTCGACCGTCGCTCGTCCGAAGGCCAGCACGGGGGGAAAGCGACGCCGCAGTTCGGGCGGGAGCCGGTAGAGCCAGTGCACGGCCCGCCGTATCCCGATACTCGAAAGGTGGTCAGCCAAGACGTCGGCGGCGGCACCGGGACTACCCGCATCGATGAAAAGGTCGATGGCGGCGGGGAGATCGTCCTCGACCAGCGCGGCGGCGGCTCGGGCGCGCAATTCGGCCGCGTCGCCGGCGGCGATGGAGTCGCAGAGGACGTCGCGCCCGACCTCGTGGAGTCGCCAATACGCACCAGCTTCGGCCACCAACATGGTCTGGCTGGCCAGGCGGCGTAGATCGTCCTCACCGCCAAGCCCGAGCTGCGCGGCCAGCGGGGCGGTCAGGTACGGAAGAACGGCGAGAGCGTTGACAAGGGCGCGCCCTGCTGGGTCCAGCTTGTTGAGCAGGACCCGGTCCAGTAACTCAGCGAAGACCCGCTCCCCCTGTCCTGTTTCCACCGCCAGGCCGATGCCCGCCGCCCAGCCGCCCATAGCCGACCACGCCGTGGCCGCCCAAGCCACGTCGCGTCCCGCGGCCGCAAACAATGCCTCTGCCTCGGCCTCGGTGAAGGCCAGCTCGTCCGTCTCAACTACCCGCAGGATCCCTTCCGCGGCGCGCCCCACCAGCCCGGCGGGCCGCGTCTGGCAGCACACCACCAGCCGGCTATCGGGACGCATCAGCGCGAGCACCTCGGCCAAGAGCGGATCGCACTCGTCTCCGGTGGCGACGTGGTAGTCGTCAAATACGAGGACCGTCTCGTCCTCGTCCAGCAAAGTGAGGAGCTCGCTGGCCAGCTCGACCGGGCCGGCGCCCTCCGTATCCAGCTCTCTGCCAAACGAGGCCGCCGCCAGGCCAACCAGGTCGGCGGCCCCGGAAAAACCCGGAGCCAACCGGACCCATCCCCGCCTGGCTCGGTCACCCACCATCTCCGCCAGGGCAGCGGCGAGAACCGTCTTGCCCGAACCGGCCGGGCCGATGAGTAGAAGGCCGGGCTCGTCCCCGGCTACGAGCCATTCCAAACGCGACCGCCGAAGGGCACGAGGCGCACGTGGCGCACGGGTGAGTACGGCCGGATAGGTGGCCACGAGCGGCATGCTCGCAGATGCCATCGAGTTGCGCCGCCGAGGCGAGGACGCCAGCCGGCGCCTTGGATCAGGCGAGAGCCCTATTCCTTCGCTTGTTCGGTCCCCATATTCCCCACAACAGACCGAGCACGAGGAGCACGCCGGGCACGACGAACGGCGTGATTTTCCCGTAGGGGACCTTGCTGTAGCTCAACAAGAGGGAGGCGAAGCCGATGCCGCCGATGAGTCCGCCCAACAGACCGGTCAGGGGCCGACGTCGCAACCGGCGGGTTCCTACCCCGCCTCGAGCTGACGGCCGGCCACTGAACAACAACAGCACGCCGATCACGATCAGGATGAGGCCGAGAATCCACAGCACCGATCCGGTTGGACTCCCGGCCAGCTTGACCCACACATCGCCGGAGCATTTTCCGCCATTGCCGCTGATCGAGCCAGAGACGTAGAACAGGCCCGTAAGTTTGACCGGGAGGTAGTCCTTCACCGTTTCGGTTCCGCTCGCCGTCATCTTGTGCGAGCCGTTCGGTGAGCCGCCCGACTTGACCTGCACGTTGAACGTCGAGACGTGCCAGTGGTGGTTGAGGATGAGCGTGGCGCTCTGGCCCTGATACTTCACGGTGCCGTTGTAGGCCACCACGAACGGATACCTCGGCGAGGCCTTCGGTGACGGCGCGGTAGCCGTGTCGAGCTGCGTGCCGTTCTTGTCGAGGGCTGTGCCGCTTCCGGAACAGCCGGTCAGATCCACCCGGACAGCATTGGCGCCGCTGGCGATCTTCTGCTGTACCCCGATCAAGACGGTCACGACGATGAAGGCGACCATGAGGGCGCTCACCAGCCCAGCCGCCCGCTTGTTGGTCGGCGTCCGTCCCGGTTGCATGGGGAAGTTGAGGGCGCCAGGCCCACCCGGGCCACCCGCGCCGCCAAAGGCGCCGCCAGCACCAGCCGCGCCACCACCCGCCGCGCCACCGGCGGCGCCGCCCGAACCGGCTGCCCCGCCAGAACCACCAGCCGGCCCGCTCGAACCGGCCGCTCCGCCCGAACCGCCAGCCGCGCCCCCCGAACCGCCAGCCGCGGCTCCCGAACCGGTCGCACCGGCAGAACCGGCGGCGCCAAGCCCGGCGGCGCCACCCACCGCCGCTGCCCCGAGGCCGGCCGCGCTGCCCGTGCCCGCCCTGGCCGCGTCGGACGACCCGCGACCTGGCGAGCCCGACGCCCCGCCGGACCCACCCGCTCCTTCGGCCGCCGAACTCGAGGTCAGCCCCGATGCCGGCCCGCCCACCACTCCGCTGGAGCCAGCCGACGGCGCGCCGCCGGCCGCTCCGCCTGCCCCGGCACCGGCCGCCCCGCCCGCAGCAGCGGCGGCACCAACCGCCCCGCCGGCCGCCGCACCCGCGGCACCGC
>CAXMLU010000266.1:0-2538 GCA_964194255.1 uncultured bacterium | reverse complement strand
TAGTCAGGCTGGCCGTTGCCGGCGGGCGTGGGTATCGGTTGCGCACAAGTAGTAGGCCGGTTACCGCGAAGAGATAGGTCACGGCGTTGAACGCGAAGATCCCGGCTGGATGGACAACCGGAAGCAGCAGGCCGCCGATGGCCGGGCCGATCACTCGGGACAGGTTCATCTGCACCGACTGCAAGGAGATGGCTCCCACCAGATCCTGGCGTTCGACCAGGTTGGGCAGGAGCGACGCGAGCGGTGCGCCCGACAGCGCGTTGCCCACTCCGACGGCCAGGGTGCTGGCGAACAGCGCCCACCGGTTGGGGTGATGCGCAGACGCCACTGCCGCCAGCACGAAGGAGAACACCAGCTGCTCGCTCTGCATCACGATGAGCAGTCGCCGCCGGTCGACCAAATCAGCCAGCAGGCCGCCGATGGGTGACAACGGGAGGATGGGACCCAGCTGCGCGAAGGTGATCAGGGCCACGAAGGCCGCCGAATGAGTCAGGTTGTAGACGAAGGCACCCAAGGCGACGGTCTGCATCCACGTGCCGACGTTGGATGACAGGGTGCCAATCCACACCACCCGAAAGTCGTGGGTGGCCAGTGCCCGGAACGCGGTGCCACGGCCGACGCCCCGGCCAACGGCCAAATCTCCGTCGATGACCGCATCTTCGGCGTCCTCGATCTGAGGGTGATGTTCGCCCATCGACGGAACCGTAGGTGACAGGCTGAGACATGAGCCAAGCGCCAGTACTGCAAGAGGTTGGGGATGGGGTGTTCGCCTACCTCCAGCTCGACGGGGAGTGGGGTCTCAACAATTCGGCGTTCTTGGTCGGCGCCGAAGAGGTGACGCTCGTCGACACCTGCTTCACGGAGCGCCGCGGCCGAGCCTTGCTGGAGGCCGTCAAGTCGGTGACCGACCGGCCCATCGCCACCTTGTTCAACACCCACGAACACGGTGACCACACGTGGGCCAACTTCGTGCTGCCGGCGTCCACGACGGTGATCGGACACGAGCGGTGCCGCGAGGGGATGTTGCGTTCGGGGCTGGCCGCGCAGGCCATCTTTCCCGGCGTGGAATGGGGGGAGATCGAGCTCCGCCCGCCTACGGTGACGTTTCGGGATCGGATGGAGCTCTGGGTGGACGATCTTCGACTCGAGGCGTTTTCCGTCGGACCCGCCCACACGACCAGCGACGCTGCGCTGTGGATGCCGGATCGTCGGCTGCTGCTGGCGGGCGACCTCGTGTTCAACGGCGGAACGCCGTTCGTGCTGATGGGTTCGGTGTCCGGATCGTTGACGGCGCTCGAGCAGCTCCGCGGGTTGGACGCAGAGACGATTGTTCCCGGTCACGGGCCGGTCGCTGGACCGGACGTGTTGAACGACCAAGTCGCCTACCTGCGCTTCGTCCAGGACCTCGCCGCCACCGCCCGGCCGGCCGGGCTCACCCCGCTGGAGGCGGCCCGCCAAGCCGACCTCGGTCCTTTCGCCGAATGGCACGATCGCGAACGCATCGTCGGCAACCTGACCCGCGCCTATGCCGAGCTGGACGGAGCCGAACCGGGCGCGCCCATCGATGTGGTGGCCGGCATTCGGGCCATGGTCGAGTACAACGGGGGCCAACCCCTGCGCTGCCTGGCGTAGAGGAACCCTTTCCCCAACCTTTCGGCGACCGCGGGCCAGGTGGCAGACAATTTGGTCGCCATAGCGACCATTCCGTCTGCCACTTCGCCGTCCGAGGCGCCCAGCCTCCGGCTAGCCGGGGCGCGGGCTGACGATCACGCCCGGATTGAGGATCCAATCGGAATCGAGCACGGACTTGGCCGCCGCCAGGGCGTCGCCGAACAGCTCCGGACGCTGACGGTCGTACCACGGGCGATGATCCCGGCCTACGGCGTGGTGGTGGGTGATGGTGCCCCCGTTGGCCAGCACCGCCTCGCTGGCCGCCGCTTTGATCTCGTTCCACTGCTGGATCTCCGAACCCCGCTTCCCCGGCGCGGTGATGCTGAAGTACGGCGCCGGCCCGTCGGGGTAGACGTGGGTGAAGCGGCACGTCACCCAACCCGCCCCGCAGATGTCGGCGAGGGCGCGCTCGACGGTTTCGATGCACGAGGCGTGAAGTTCGGGGAAGCGATCCCACGTGCAGGCCGTCTCGAAGGTCTCCACGATGACGGACATGGCGACGACGGCGTCGCGGGCATACGGCGCCCGGACGAAGGCGTTCCGCCACGCGCCAACCGCCCCCTCCCGGCTGGCGGCTGCGTCGGTGTTGGGCCCTGACGATCGGACACCGTCGGGCAGGCTGCCGCCGTGGTCCTGGCACAGCTCGACTGCTCTCGCCATCCACGCGTCGACCGGATGGTCGGCCGACTCGAAGCCAAGCACGAGCAACGCGCCCTCCGTCGAGGTGCCGGTCGTGGCCATTGCCTCTTTCGCATCGAGCAGCCGGCAATTGGTCGGGAAGAGCGCCGACTGCGAAACCGCTCGAGTGGCCGCCACCCCCTGGGCATAGGTGGGAAACACGACACCGGCCGAGGAGCGGAACTGCAC
>CAXMLU010000265.1:0-4507 GCA_964194255.1 uncultured bacterium | reverse complement strand
CCCGCCACTCTTTACGGGATCCTGCAGCTCCGAAGCCAGGTGTTCGTGGTCGAGCAGAACTGCGTGTTTCTCGACCAGGACGGACAGGACGCAGATCCCGGCACCGTGCACTGGTGGGCCGAGGACGGCGGCGCCGTCGTCTCCTACCTGCGGATGCTTTGTCTCGCTGACGGCGCCGGCCGCGCCGGCGGGGCTGAACTCGGACGGGTGGTCACGGCCCCCGCCGTCCGCGGCCGGCGGCTGGCCGGCGCCCTGGTCGAGCGGGCCCTGGCCGGCTGCGGCCGACCGGTGATCATCAAGGCCCAGGCCCGGCTGGCGCCCTGGTACATGACCTTCGGATTCGCCATCGTCGGCCCGGAGTTCGACGAGGACGGGCAGCCTCATATCCCGATGCGCCTGGAGGACAATGTCCATTAACCCGCCCGGGGCCCCAGAACCCACCGGTGGGACGGGCTCCTCCGCTCGGCGGGGACCCCAACCGATGGGGGGCGGGCCGTTTGATGCGCATCGGTGACATTGAAGTTGTCCCCATAGACGACGGAGAGCTGCGTCTGCCTCAGGCGTTCTACGTCGGGCTTGACTTCGCCAGCCATCAGGATCTCCTGGCCCCGGATGGAACCATCCCGATCCCCGTCGGGTGCTTCCTGCTGCGGACGGGCAACCGAATGATGCTGCTCGACGCCGGCCAGGGACCCGATCCCAGTCCCTGGGGGGCGGGCGGTGCCCTGCCCCCCAGGCTGGCGGCCCTCGGGGTGACGCCGGCCGACATCGACACCGTCGTCCTTAGCCACCTCCACCGCGACCACGTGGGCTGGGTGGTCCGCGACGGCGAGCCCTACTTCCCGAACGCGACCGTGCGGTATGGCGCCGGGGACTGGGAGCAGTTCGTGACCTCGGCGGCACCGGACGACGCGACACGCCGGGCCATGGAGGTTCTGGCCGCGGCCGACCGCCTGTCGCCCATCGATGGCGACCTGGTCGCGCTGGCGCCGGGCGTCACCGCCCGCCACACTCCCGGACACACTCCGGGCCACTACGCGCTGGTCCTGTCGTCGGGTGAGGACCGAGCCGTGCTCCTCGGCGACGCCGTCGAATGCCCGCTCCAGTTGGAGGAGCCTGACTTTTACGCCCTGTCCGATGTTGACCCGGAGCTGGCGCGCCGCACCCGCGAGACCCTCTGGGCCGAGTTGGAGGGCACCTCCACTCTGCTCGGAGCCGCCCATTTCCCGGGGTTGGCGTTCGGACGCGTGATGGCGGGGCAGGGTCGTCGCTGGTTCACCCCGACCAGCTAACCTGACATTGCCGTCAGGCTTACAAGGGGGGACACCGCATGGACTCCGCCACCACCAGGGATGCCTTCGACCTCACCGCAGGAGGCGACATCCGTGACCCGTGGGGGCCGCTCGCGGAACTCCGGCGCAAGGTAGGCGTGCTTCGAGGCACGGCGACCGGCGGCGGCATGCCCGGCCGCCAGGACGCCGAGCAGTTCACCATCCTGCGCTACGACGACTGTGCCCGGGTCCTGCGCGACACGGCCACCTTCTCTTCGACCGTGTACGTGGGGCTCATGGGCCCGGTGATGGGCCGCACCATCCTGGAGATGGACGAGCCGGAGCACAGGCTGCACCGAAACCTGGCCGGGAAGGCCTTCCGGCAAAAGACGCTGGAGCGCTGGGAGGAAGAGCTGATCGGCCCCCTCGCCGACGAGATCATCGACGGGTTCGCCGGCCGGGGTGAGGCCGAGCTGGTCGGCGAGCTCAGCTTCCCGTTTCCCGTTCAGGTCATCGCCAGGATCCTGGGTCTGCCGCGTGCGGACTACCCCGAGTTTCAACGGCTGGCGTTCGCGCTCACTAGCGTGGGGACCGGCTACGACAAGGCCATCGTCGCCTCCAAGCAGCTGGCCGACTATCTCCTGCCGTTCGTGCAGGAGCGGCGCGAGCGGCCCGGCGACGATCTCATCAGCGAAATTGCGACGGGCGAAGTCGATGGCCAGCAGTTGAGCGACGAGGAGATCGTCTCCTACCTGCGTTTGCTGCTGCCGGCCGGGTCGGAGACGACCTACTGCTCCATCGGCAGCCTGCTCCTCGCCCTCCTGCAGTCGCCCGACCAGCTGGCGGAGGTGCGGGACGACCGAAGCCTGGTGGGCCCGGCCATCGAGGAGTTGCTGCGATGGGAGCCGGCCGTGCCGGTCATCCCCCGGTTGGCCGTGAAGGACGCCGTCGTCGCCGACATGGCCATCCCCGCCGGCTCGGTCGTGACCGTCTGTTTGGGTTCGGCCAACCGGGACGAAACTCATTTCCCGGACCCGGACCGGTATGACCTGCACCGGCAGGGCCAACCGCATCTGGCCTTCTCATCCGGTCCTCACATGTGTCTCGGCATGCACTTGGCCCGTACCGAGATGCGGATCGTGCTCAACGCTCTCCTCGACCGCCTTCCCGACATGGAGCTCAACCCCGGTCCGCCAGGATCCGCCACCGCCGACCCGCACATCCACGGCATCGGGTTCCGCTCCGCCAACTGCGTCCCCGTGCGGTTCACGCCGGCGTAGGGTCAGCGATCAGGTCTCGGCGTATCTGGCCAACAGACCCCGCGCGATCACCATGCGCTGAATCTCGTTGGTGCCTTCGCCGATGATGAGCAGAGGCGCATCGCGGTAGTACCGCTCGACCGGAAACTCGGTCGTGTACCCGTACCCGCCGTGGATGCGCATGGCCTCAGCCGCGTTCTCGAAGGCGGCTTCGGACGCGAACAACTTGGCCATGCCGGCCTCGACGTCCGCCCGTTCGCCCGCGTCGATCTTGCGGGCGGCGTTGTGGGTCAGCAGACGGGCCGCCTCCAGGCGCGTGGCCATGTCGGCCAGCTTGAACTGGATGGCCTGGTGTTTGGCGATCGGTACGCCGAAGGTCTCCCGTTGTTGCGCGTACCGGATGGCGGCTTCAAAGGCGGCCCTGGCCACCCCGACGCCCCGGGCGGCGATGTTCACGCGGCCGAGCTCGAGAGCCGAGAGCACGAAGTGCAGCCCTCGGCCCAGGCCCTCCGGACCGCCGAGCACCGACGATGCCGGCACCCGATGGTTGTCGTAGGTCATCTCGACCGTCTCGATGCCCTTGTAGCCGAGCTTTCCGATGGTACGGCTGACGCTGATGCCCTGGTACTTCGGACCCGGTTCCTTCTCCACCATGAAGCAGGTGATCCCCTCCGGCGTCCGCGCCGAAAGCGCCACCAGACCGGCTCGCTCCCCGTTGGTGACCCACATCTTGGTGCCGTTGATGATGTATTCATCGCCGTCGGGCGTGGCCTTGCACTTCAGCGCCTTGGTATCGCTCCCGGCGTCCGGCTCGGAAAGGGAGAAGGCGGCGCGCACCTCACCCGTGGCCAGCTTCGGGAGCCACTGCTGCTTCTGCTCCTTCGTTCCCTGCATCTTCAGCAGGGTGGCGGCGATCATGTGGGTATTGAGGGTTCCGACCAGGGACATCCACCCGAACGCCAGCTCCTCCACCAGGCGGGCGTAGGTGAGGGTGTCGAGATCCATGCCCCCGTACTCCTCGGGCACGACCGCGCCGAACAGCCCCATCTCCTTCATCATCTCGACCAGGTGCTCTGGATAGGTGTCGGCATGCTCGAGCTCGGAGGCGACCGGCAGCACGTCCTTGACGACAAACGTGCGGACGAGATCGACGAGTTGGTCGGCGAGTTCAGGATCGGTGGCCACGGCCCGTATGGTAGGAGGCGTGATCGAAGCCGTCCTGCTCGACGTCGGTGGCGTGTTCTTCGTGCCGGAGCACGCGCCTCTGGAAGCGGCGCTGAGGCGCTTCGGAGCGGTGCCCACCGCCGCTGACCTCGACCGCAGTCACTATGCGGGCATTGCCGCCGTCGACAAGATGCAGTCGCTCGACTGGAGCGCCTATCACCAGGCCGTGGCCGAGATCTGCGGCGTGACCTCCCCTCACGGGGACGAGGCGGCCGCTTCTGTCGGCGAAGCCATGGCGGTAGCCCCGTGGCGGCGGCTCCTGCCCGGTTCGCTCGAGGGCCTGCGCCGGTTGGCGGCGACGGGCGTGTGCTTGGCCATTGTGTCGAACTCGGACGGTAACGCCGAGGCCGGGTTGCTGGCGGGCGCGGTCTGTCAGGTGGGAGCGGGGGAAGGCGTCGAGGTGCACGTGATACTCGACTCTCACGTGGTGGGCATCGAGAAGCCCGACCCGCGCATCTTCGCCCTCGCCCTGGAGCGGCTGGGCGTCCCGGCCGATCGAGCCGTTCACGTCGGCGACACCGTCTTCGCGGACGTGGTGGGCGCCCGGGCGGCGGGGATCCGGCCGCTGCATCTCGACCCTCACCGGTTCTGCCCGCTTGACGACCATGAGCACGTCTCTTCATTGGACGATGTGGTGTCGCTCGTATTCGAATCGCGGCCATGACGACCTACGACCGCCCTTTCGGCCGGTATCTCGAGGACTTCGAGATCGGTGACATCTACAAGCACTGGCCGGGCAAGACCATCACCGAG
>CAXMLU010000264.1:0-5758 GCA_964194255.1 uncultured bacterium | reverse complement strand
CCCGCCAGTTCGAGCGGGCCTTGGCCGAACCTGGCCCCCACCTTATAGAAGCGGTCCTTCCGAAGAGCCTCTAGTCTCCGCCAGCGTGACCGCCATCATGGGCCAGCGCGTCCAGCGCATCGAAGACCCACGCCTGCTCACTGTCGGTGGAACCTACGTAGCCGACATCGAACTGCCCCCCGGTGCACTTCACGTCGCATTCGTTCGGTCAACCGCCGCTCACGCTCGCATCCTGTCGGTGGATGTCGAAGAGGCGCTTCATGCCCCGGGGGTCGTCGACGTGATCATCGCATCCGACATCGACCTTGCCGATCTGGCGCCGCCCTTCCGTGTGCTCAACCAGTTGATGCGACGCCCTTTGCTCGCCCGTGACGTCGTCCGATTCGTGGGTGAGCCGATTGCCGCCGTCGTCGCTGAGACGGTGGCGGCGGCGGTCGATGCCACCGAGCTGGTCGTCGTGGACTACGAGCCGCTCGAGGTCGTGGTCGATCCTGTCGCCGCCCTCGACGGCGCGGTCGTCCTACATCCGGACGCGGGAGACAACGTGGCCTTGACCGTCGCCGGCGGCGGCTCCGAAGTCGACTTCGGTCCCTGCGAGGTTGTCGTCACCCAGAGACTCGTCAACCAACGGGTCGCTCCCGCGCCGCTGGAAGCTCGCGCCGCGGCGGCCTACGGGGAAGACGACCGGCTGATCCAGTACTCAAGCAACCAGGGCGCGCACCCCGTCAGGGACAACCTGGCGGAGTGGCTCGGCATCGATCCCTCGCGTGTGCGGGTCATCACGCCGGACGTGGGCGGAAGCTTCGGCGCCAAGGCTCGGCCTTCCCCGGAGGAGGCGTGCGTCGCCTGGCTGGCTCGCCGGCTTGGACGGCCCGTGCGTTGGGCCGACACCCGCACCGAAAACATGCTGGCCATGGGTCATGGCCGAGGCCAACATCAGACGGTGACCATCGGCGGGACCCGGGCCGGAGAGATCGAGGCCTACCGGCTCGATGTCGTCCAGGATGCCGGCGCCTACCCGGCCATGGGCGCCCTGCTCCCGATGGCGACGCGGCTGATGACCAGCGGTGTCTATGCCATCCCGGCGGTGGAGTTCAGCGCCCGATCGGCGGTTACGAACACGGTGCCGACGGTCGCCTACCGTGGCGCCGGTCGACCGGAAGCCATCGCCGCCATCGAACGGGCCGTCGATCTCTTCGCCGCTGAGATCGGACTCGACCCGGCCGAGGTCAGGCGGCGCAACATGGTGCCACCCGACGCCTTTCCGTTCACCAATGGCATCGGTGCCATCTACGACTCGGGTGACTACGCCGCCGCCCTCGAACGCGTTCTCGATGCGGCCGGTTATGACGAGCTACGGGCCGAGCAAAGACGGCTGCGGGAGGGCGGCGGCTCGATCCAGCTCGGCGTAGGTATCGCCGCCTATGTGGAGATCACGGGGATCGGTGGCGGTAGCGAGTTCAGTTCCGTCGCGTTGCGGGCCGACGGTGGGGCGCGGGTTCTCACCGGCTCCTCGCCGCACGGACAGGGACATGACACGGCCTGGGCCATGATCGCCGCCGACCGGCTGCAGATGCCGATGGACAAGATCGCGGTCGTCCACGGCGACACCGACGTGGTGCCCGAGGGCGGGCTGACCGGCGGTTCGCGGTCGCTCCAGCTGGCCGGATCGGCTGTGCTCGACGCGTCCGACCGCCTGGTCGAGATGGGACGATCCGCGGCCGCCGAACTCCTCGAGGCCGATCCGTCCGACATCGTCCTTGACGGCGGCGGCTTCCACGTGGCGGGGACGCCGGCCGTATTCCGGCGATGGGAGCACATCGCCGAGGCAGCCACCGATCATCCTCTGGTTGCCCTCTCGACCTTCTCGCAGGCCAACGCCACGTTCCCCTTCGGCGTCCATGTTGCCGTCGTCGAGGTCGACGTCGAGACGGGCAAGGTGGTGCTTCGCCGGTTGATCGCCTGCGACGATGCGGGCGTGATCTTGAACCCGCTATTGGCCGACGGCCAGGTCCACGGTGGCCTGGCCCAGGGAGCGGCCCAAGCGTTGTTCGAAGAAGCCATCTTCGACGAAGACGGCAACCCGCTGACCACCAACTTCGCCGACTACGCCATTATCACCGCCGCCGAGCTGCCGTCATTTGAGCGGATACCGATGGAAATCCCGACGCCGCTCAACCCGCTCGGTGCCAAGGGAATCGGCGAGGCGGCGACCATTGGGGCAACCCCGGCCGTCCAGAACGCCGTGATCGACGCGGTGCGCCACCTCGGCGTTTCCCACATCGACATGCCATGTCATCCCGAGCGCGTGTGGCAGGCCATCCAGCACGCCAACCGCTGACGCGCCGCAGGGTCGGGGCGAATGCGGAAATCAGGCGGCTGTGCCAGCCGCCGACTCACCGAGGGCCGGACGCAGGTGTTTGTCCAGAGCAGTCGCCCCAGCGGCGATGCCGACGAACAGGAGCGCAATCCACACCGCGTTGACGGCGACACGGAAGTAGCCGAGCGCTTTCACGTCTGCGAATGGGTACGGATAGAAGTCTGAGACAAGAGGCCCGCGGATCGCCGTAGCGATCATGTACATCGCCGGGAAGATCGCCGTGAGCTTGGCGACACTCGAAGACGTAAGCCTTCTCGGCCCGAAGACGCACCATCCGACGACCGCAAGAACGGGCACCGCGGTGTGCTGAAGTTGGTTGGCTGTCTGGGCCCAGGTGTCAAGGTCGAGGAGATGACTTAAGGCGACGTGGAAGACGAGGAAGGTCACCGTGATGGCGACAACTCCGGTGAGCCGGAAGACCCGGAACACGGTAGAGGAACGGTTCGGGTTCAACGCCAGGAGTAGACACGTGACGCCAACGATCAGATTCGACTGAATCGTGAAGTACCAGAACACGTTGAAAACGCGACCGGCGGCCGTCGGGAAGATCCCGCCGGTTGCCTGGGCTGCCAACGTCACTGTGATGATCATCTCGACGATCACGGCCAGGGCGGTCACGGCGAACCAGGGCCGGGCCCATTTGGCATCCACAACGCAAGCCTAGTTGGAGCTACACGCCCTGCGGCTTCTTGCTGCCCGCTGACAGCCGTAGATTTAGTCGAAGACGGGCTCGCGGTGGTAGGGATGGGTTCGACGGAGCCATCCCCTGGTGTCGGCCCAGACGAGCAAGGGTGGGAGCACCACCAGCGCCGACAACAGGGCAATGGCGACGTTGAGGGCGACGATGACGCCGAAGTCGCGGAGTAACGGAAGCGAGGAAAGGGCCAGCACGCCGATACCGGCGATGGCGGTCAACGCCGAGCACACGAAGGCTCGTCCGGTCCGAGCCGCCGCCACATCGACCGCCTCTTTCGGATCCTCGCCCCGGTCGCGCTCCTCCAGATATCGCAACAGAATGAGCACGGTGAATTCGGTGCAGGCGGCGATGACCAGCGGTCCACCCACAGCCGTCAATGGGCTGAGCTGGAAGCCGGCCGCATACTCGACGAGCGACGAGGCCCCGACCGCGATGAGGACAGGAACGACGGACAGGAGCGCTTTGACGGGTGAGCGAAAGCACAGCAGCAAGAACGCGAACACCAGGCCAAGGGCCACATAGATGAGCGCCGTCCGGTTGGCTTCCAGGTTGGCCAGCAGCCCCACGCCGACCACGGCCAGTCCGGATGGCGTGGCCGATACGCCGGGCGGCGGCCGCACCGACGTCCGGATGTCGTCGACGTAGATCTTGCGGTGCTGAAGGGGGGCCGGCCCGGTATCGAAAATGATGTTCAGGGCCTTGCCGCCGGCGCTGACCGTGCTGACCTGGATATCCCGGGGCGCAACGCCGAATGCGGCCTTCACGTCCGCTCCGGTCAGGGGAAGCGGCTGTATCCCCGGTGGCGGCGAAGGCAGATCGATCAGGCTGCTTACCGTCGTCACGATGCTCGAGCCGGTGAGCAGGTCGTGCGGGTACTTGGCCAGCTCCTGGCGGGCGAAGCCGTCAACGAATCGGACGACGTTGTCGCTGAACACGTCCGGCGTCTGGACGTAGATCCCCAACTCGCTGGACGAGCCGACCTGCTGTTGTAGCGCTCGGATGTTCTTGACCACCTCGCTGTGCTGGTTCACCCACTTTTCGGGGTCAGTCTGGAGCTTCAACTTGGGTTCCACCGCCACGCCGGCGGCCAGAATCACCACGCTGGCCACGATGAGGGGAACGACCGCCGCCTGTGGCAGCGAACCCAGCCGCACGACCAGCCGCCCGAGCGCACCGCGCTGGTAGTCACCGGTGGTGGTCCGGGAAAGGAACTCGCGCCTCCCGAGGAAAGCGGTCGGAAGAACCAGGCTGCCGATGCAGATGACGAAGATACCCACCGCCAGCAGGACCCCGAACTGGCGAATCATGGGCACCCGGGAGAGCTGAAGGGCGGCGAACGCGAACACCGTCGCGCCCGTCGCAGTGAGCAGGGCGGGAGCCAGGTTGACCGTAGTCTCGGCGATGGGGTGGACGGCGCGGTCGATCACCACCTCTTCCTCGATGCGGCTGTGCATCTGAATCGCGAAGTCGATGCCGACGCCGATGAGGATCGGGAGACCCGAGATGGTCACCAAGGAGAGCGGGATCCCAAGGAAGCCGAAGACTCCGAACGCCCAGGCCACGCCGATAATCACGACCGGGAGGGGCAAGAGACGCCAGCGCACGGCGAAGAGGACAAGGAGAATCGCAGCCATGACCACGACGGCGATACCGCCCAGGGTAAGGAACCCGCCTTGCAAGTAGTCGTTGATGTTCTTGAGCAGTACCGGGGACCCGGTGGTGAGCGTGGTGAAGCCGTCGAAGTGCTGCGCTCGGACAGTGGCCACCACTGTGTCCGATGCCTTCCCCTCGATGTCGATGGACGCGTTGCCGTGCAGCCGCACGATCATCTGAGCGTGGTGCAGATCAGGGAAGAACGGGAGCAGTGCGGTGCGGATGTGCATCTGCCCGGCCGGCGGCGCGACCAGCTTGCCGCCCACCATCGAGAACCCGAAGTTGTCGAAGAGCAGGAAGCGGACCCACTCCCGGTTGGCGAAGGACGGGTTGCCGGCCGCCGCCGCCCGGGCCAGCGTGACGCCGCCATCCGTGAGCCGAGCCTGCTTGGAGGCAGGGTCGGAGTCGCGGCTCAGCGCGGACAGCAGGATCTTGCCGGCCACGCTGTCCGTGGGCCCGCCTCCGGGCGGGGGCAGCACCAACGCATGGGTGAACTCGAGGGCGGTGTCCGGCCCGACCAGGGATGCCAGCAGTCCGCTCTGGCGAAGGGTCTGCTCGGTACTTTGCATGGTGGCGCGGTTGGCGCTGTCGAAAAGATTGCTGATGTCCTTGCCCGCGTTGGCGGTGAACAGCACGACCATGGCATCGCCACCAAAGAGCGACTGGTAGGCGCGGTTGTCCTTGAAGACTTGCTGCGACTTGTTGAGATAGCTGTCCTGGCCAGTGGCGAACTTCAACCGGCCGAGCCCGAGCCCGAGGCCGGCGGTGACGATGATGCCAACCAGAGCGACGACCGGTGCTCGCTTGCCGAACGTGACGGCCATCCACGTCCAGAACCTCGTCACAATCGTCAGACGCTAGGCGTTTGCAGAGGCCGCTACACGGTTGTCGAGCAGATCCCTTTTCGCGTGGCCAAAGCGGGCACTTCTTCTTCTGGCACTCCCAGCGGAGTCTGGCCCCCGCCGTCGGAAAACGGCCCGCGCTGAGGGCCAGACGCCGCGAGCCATGCCAGAGGGAGAAATGTCCGG
>CAXMLU010000263.1:0-3880 GCA_964194255.1 uncultured bacterium | reverse complement strand
ATGTGCGACAGACCGTCATCGCCGGCGATGACCAGACCGAGGCTGCGGCCGGCCGGCGTCTGCAACATCGGATCGGGAAAGACTTGCCGATGTCGTTGTACGACCACCCAAACCGCAGGTCCGGTGGCGGTGGCAATCCGGGCAGGAGTTACACGCCAGCGCGGTCGAGGGCACGGGCCAGCACGTCGTTGAGCAACACCAAGATGGTGTCCTTCACGCTTTGACGCCAACGGGCGTCCATCGATATGACGGGCACCCTCGGATCGACGCCGAGAGCCAGGCGCACTTCTTCGAGGTCGAAGGCCATAACTCCGTTGAACTGGTTGACGGCGACGATGAACGGAATGTCCCGGCTCTCGAAGTAGTCAAGCGCGGGGAAGCAATCTTGCGGTCTCGAGCTGTCTGCCAGCACGATGGCGCCTAGCGCGCCGGTGATCAGATCGTCCCACATGAAGCCGAAGCGGTCCTGTCCGGGGGTGCCGAACAAGTAGAGAAACAGACTGTCGTCAATGGTAATGCGTCCGAAGTCCATTGCCACAGTGGTCGTTGTCTTTGTCGAGACGTGGCCGGCATCGTCGACTTCAGCGCCGATGGTCGTCATCGCCCCTTCGGTAGTCAATGGTTCGATCTCCGATATGGCGCCGACGAACGTGGTCTTGCCTACCCCGAACCCGCCTGCGATCACGATCTTCACGGGAATCGGCGCAGCGGTCTCCTTCCTCGCCGCCGTTAGCATCTCAGAGTGCTTGTATGCCATTTATCAGCCTCTTGATCAAAGGGACGTTGTCGGTTGGGTCGGTCGGTCCTTGGTGTAGATCGAGAAGACCGATCGAGGCCATATCGCAAGCGAGGATCCGAGCTACGCCAATCGGGACAGGGAGCTTGGCGGAGATCTCGGCCACCGACAGTGGACCAGCGGCGCAGAGCACGGCTATCTGGCGGTACTCGTATCTGAGCTGTGAAAGTGCGGACTGCCCCTTGGTGGTCCAGGCCAGGATGGTCTCGAAGCCCAAGGACTGATCGGCCACATGGGTCCGACCACCCGTGAGGAGGTACGGCCGAACGCCTGTGTCTGTCCGGGGCGCCACCGGACGAGTGAAACGTGGTCCCGGCGTCTGAGCCAGGAATGATCGGACGAATGGCCCCTCATCCAGAGTGTCCACCGGCGGTCCGGCGCGGTATTCCGCATTCACGTCCGCGCCAGGCCGCTTTTCAGTTCGGAGACGAGCTCGGGCGTCAGTTGACGCCCGACACGCTCCACGAGCAGCACCATTTCGAATCCCACGACGCCAAGATCGCAGGACTTGGACGCGACGACTCCCAATGACGACCCGCCGCCGATAGATGACGCGAGTAGGTAGCCCAGCCGCATCTCGACGACGACCTGGCTAACCGAGCCCTTGCCGATCACTCGTCCGGCTCCGTCCGAGAGGCTGCGCAAGCCGGACACGATGGCGGCCAAGGTGTCGGCCGACGCGCGATCCAGATTCGAGGAGTTGCCCATCAGCAGTCCATCCGACGACACCACGACGATGAGTTCGACGCCTGGGGTGTTGGTTGCGAAGCTCGTCAACAACCAGTTCATGTTGACGACTCCTGCGCTCGGCGTGTTCAAAACGATCTCCTTCCCGTTCTCAGTCCGTGCTCTCGACTCGGGCATCGTTGCGAGCCCGTTCGACGCTCTCAAAAAACCGCGAAAATGACGTACTGACCGTTTCGGCCCCGGTGGCCGGGCCGTCGGCGGGCTCCTCGGGCGCAGGTCCGGTATCGAACAGTTGTGTGCCCGGCACTCTGCGAGCCAGGCCATTCTCGGTGAAGTCGGCCCGTGCGGTGTCGACGGCAGCACTGCCCGGCTGGACCGCCATCGCCATGTCCGGCCGAATGACCGTTGGCATCAGCGGCGACAAGGCAGCGCCGGATGCGGCCGTCGCTGTGCTGGTGGCCAGCGGGTCGGGATCAAGCTGCCGTTCCGCCAGCAATGGAGCGGGAAGGAGGACCTCGACGATGACGCCCTCATCCGCGGACGCGCCAAAGTGCACTCTTACTCCATGGCGGGCGGCCAGCCTGCCGACGACGTACAGCCCCTGGACCGTCAGAGGTCTCTCGTCGACTGCACCGACGTCTCTGATGCGGCGGTTGGCCTCGACCAGCTCATCGGGAGTCATGCCGATGCCCTTGTCGACGATGGAGATGAGGTAGGAGCCATCAGGTCGCGGCTTACCCGTGACCTTGACCCTCGTCGACGGTGCTGAAAAATTGGTGGCATTCTCCAGCAGCTCGGCCAGTAGGTGCGTGACGTTCGCTGCGGCATTCCCCCGAACGGCAATGGGGTGAAGCAGAACGAGTTGGACTCGTGTGTAGTCCTCGATCTCGGACATCGCAGCCTGCAGGACATAGCCGACATCAACAGGTTCTGACCAGGTGCGCGATGGCTCGGCGCCGGCGAGCACAAGGAGGCTCTCCGCGTTGCGTCGCATGCGCGTGACGAGATGGTCAAGGCGGAAGAGGTGCTCGAGCGCGGCAGGATCGCGTTCGTTCTGCTCGAGCTCGCTCACGAAGGCCAGCGTCCGCTTCAGCAGGACCTGGTTGCGTCGGCCGAGGTTGACGAATATCTGCGCAGTGTTTCTGCGGGAGCGAGCCTGTTCAACTGCTGCGCCGGCAGCGGCCTGCTGCATCGAGTTGAACGCAGCGGCCAGTTCGACAAGTTCGTCGGAACCCTCGATGACGAGGGTTGGGCACGCAGGCTCGGCTGTATCCGCCGTGGACAGGCGTAGCGAGGCCAACAGCTGGGGCAGACTGGTGTCGGCAGCCTCGTTGGCTGCCGCGGTCAAGAGCCGCAGAGGCCGGCTGATCGAACGAGCGGCGGACACGCAGACGCCACTGACGATGACCGCGAGCAGCACGGTGACGCCAAGGACCAGTTCCATTTGTTGGGGGACGGGCATGCCCGCGTACGTCTGCCCACCTCCTGTTCTGGGTTTCAGCGACCACATGGCTAGCGTGGCAAGAGCCACCAACGCCAAGACCGCGACGGCCATGACGATGCGCAGTTGTTGCCGAGCACTTTTTCGGGGAATTCCCACAACTACTCCTTGGCGCGAGATCGAGTCCCTCTTCCATCGGTGGGATCCGCTAATTGATGAGAATTTGCGCTATTCGGGGGCCGTGCTTCCGACGCATAGTTCAGAAGGCTGCGGGTATTGCCGACCTTGATCTCAACTGTGCAAGCGGAGAGGAGGGAACGTTGATGCGTTTTGTCAGGCTTTGGGCCGTCGGTGGGCGTTCGCCGGCTTACGTCGTGCATCGCCGTTTCGCGGTCTTGCTGGCCCGGGAGCCGCTTCGGGCACAGCTCTCGTCGGGCCTCGACGACCTCTTTTGCGGCCGGCCCAGTGCCGTGGAGGCCACCGCTGAGCACGAAGGCTTGCTTGTCGACGCTCCGTCCTTGGCTCACGAGTTGATCGGGTCTTGTCGGCCGGCTGGTGTCGTCCTCACCCGTGAAGACGTCATGGGCGCAGTCGGGCGGTCTGGGGCCGCGCCACTGCCCACAGGGCCAGACTCATGCGTACAGGTGGGCGCCAACAGCCTTGAAGATCCCGGAGCGGGCCGGGTCGAACCGGTATCACCCGTTGGACGCGGCCAATCGCTCCGAACAGCAGCGCGAGCCCGCGAGGCCGCCGTCCTCGCCAATATCGGACTCAGACGGTGTCGGGAGGCGGTCGAGCAGTCGACGGAGACCGTACGCCGCCTTGAGGCCGAGGTGCGGGGCATGTCGGCCCAATTCAACACGGCAGGAAGCACCGGCTCGGGCCGTGCCGCAGGCTCGCTGACGCGGCCGGACGATATGACCGCGCACGAGCCGCTGACGCCCGACCGGCGAAGC
>CAXMLU010000262.1:0-11854 GCA_964194255.1 uncultured bacterium | reverse complement strand
GAGGCCCGGATGCGCTCGCCATCGGCTCGGAGGGAAAGACCGCCGACACGGTGTGGCGATCCTCCGACGGCGGTCGGACGTGGGCGGTGGCGGCGCACAGCACCACCCTCTTCGGTATGGCCATGCCCTCGATGTATCGGCCGTCCATTTCGGATCTGACCTGGGCCGACGGATACTGGGTGGCGGCTGGGGGGGCATCCAATGGCTATGCGGGCGTTTGGGTCTCCCGAAACGGCGCGACCTGGACACAGACGCTGGCTTCGCAGCCGGCGGGCTCGGTGCACCTCCTGACCGTCCCCAACGGCGGGCTCGCCGCGTTTTGGGACACCATCCGGTGGCCGATAACCGGTGATCCAACCCACTGGGGCTCGCCCGTCGCCTCATCCGTGCCCGCTCATCTCCACCTGGGTGCGGTAGCTCTCCATCCAGCACGAATGGGGTTGGCCATCGCGGTGAGCGATACGAGCGGTACTCCAGACGCGCTTGTGACCAGCAGCGACGGCGGAGCCACCTGGACGGTTGACCAGGCCCTCGCCGACCGAGGGGCGACGACCATGATCTGGTCAGCCACGAGCGACGGCGGCATGTGGATCATGGCGGGCAGATCTCTGGGGAGAGGAGGCGTCGACGCCTGGGTCTCCGGTGATGGAAAAGTCTGGGACGAGCTGCCCTCGACGCTCGTCGAAGGAGCCGGCGGTTATCTCAACCTCGTGGCCTCTCTACGAGGACGAGTCGTCCTCGTCGGATCGTCCGCAGATCTCAGTGGCTTCTATCTCTTCGACAGCCAGGCGCACTAAACAGGGCGGTGCCGAGGTCCGCCCTCGCCGCCGCAGTCGCCGCCACTGCCCTCGTCGGCGCCGTGCCGGTCTCGTTCCTGCCACCCGCGCCGCCCGCCTTACTCCGACTGAGGCCCTGCGCATCTGACCGACCACCGCCCGCCTCCATCGTGACGGCTCGGACATGGCGGCCGCAAGCTGCCGATCACGCGCCCTTGACGGCCCCGAAACAGGCTCGAAATCCAAGCGGCGTACCGTCAAGGCACATGTCCTACACGGCGCGGACACGAATGGTGATGCCACCGGACAGCACCGCCCTGCGCCGAGCAGGCCAGATTGCGGAGGCGGCCGGAGGCGAGGTCCTGGCGGTGGATGTCCATCGCGCTGACAACGGCTCCGTGATCATGGACCTGACGCTCGATATCCCCGACGAGGTGGCCGGAACCGACCTGGCCGCGATTGCGGGCGACACTGCTCAGGTTCTTTCTCATCGGCCGGCGCCTCCCGAGCGAGATCCCTGGCTCCGTCTCATGCGCCGGCTCGCCGCCATGTTGGACGCGAACGAACCTGGCCTCCTCGACGATTTGACCGCCAGCGTGATCGCCGACCTCTGCGGGACGGTTTCGGCCAAGCTCCTACCGCTGCCCGACGCGCTCGGGTTCGAAGTCGCCCGGTTCGCCACCGAGCGGAGAGCATCGGTCGTCCAGCGGACACGGCATATTCCTCTGGCATTCGATCAGGAGCTGCTGGATGAGGCCTGGCTTCTGGCCGTCCCGGATCCCCTCATGCCGCCGAGTTGTGTCGCGTTGGTGACCCGGCCGCTCAGTCAGCCGTTCCTGCCGACGGAGGTGGCGCGGCTCGAGCTGGTGATGGGCCTCCGGTCTCGCGTCGCGGATCGCTGGGACGGCTGCACGTACCAGTGGCCTCGGGCCGCAAAGGGGCGGCCCGAGCCACCCGTCATCTGATTGTGGTCCCCTAGGAGCCGCGTTGATCACCAGAAAGCGCTGCTGCGCGAACGACAAGGTCGAAATGGTCTTCGAGTTGGACCGACCGGACGCCCACCGAGTCCTCCTGTATTGCGACGTCGAGGACTGGGAGCCGATCGCCATGCACCGGCCCCTCATGCGCCGGTCGAGCCGCGGTCGAGGTCCTTTCCGGGCCCGGGTCATCCTCCCGCAGGACGAGCGGGCGGGGTTCCGCTATCTGGTCGATGATGACGTATGGGTCGAAGACGAACTTGCCGTGGTGAGCGCTACATGAACTACGAACAGAGCCACGGGAGGTCACATGTCCGTACCGGCCCACCTTTCGGTGAAGGCGACGGATTACCGCCGTCATCGGCGGCGGCAGGAACGGCACGCGGCTCGCGTCGCCTTGCGGCAGGTCATCGATGGGTATGTCGATGCCGACGACCTTGCGCTTCCGGTGTTGACCCGCGATGTCGGGAAACACCTCACCGAAGCCTCCGTCGCCACCGAAGCCGGGGCGACCGGTTGGCTTCAAGGTCTGGAAGACACCGTTTTGGCGGCGGCGCTATCACGGTTAGGTCTGCACGGCTGTCGTTAATGGCCTAACCACTGGCGGATGAACGCCCGGGCGGCAATCGCCGCGTTCTCGGCGGCCAGTTGGTAATACACGAAGAACTGCGACGGATAGCCGGGCAGCATCAACGGGTCCGGTGTCCCGTCCGAGATGGCGCGGAAGGCAACGAACGGGACGTGGTGAAGTCGCCGAGCCGTTGCACCGTTTGTTCCGAGGTGATGACGCCTGCATCGATCTCTGCGTAAAGCGCACGCAATGTGACCGCGCTGACTGGGCTGCCGTGGCCAAGGGACGTGATGGCCTCATCGGCCCGCGCCCGAGCCGGAGCCACCAGGGCGAGGACCAATCGAATCCGATAAAGGTGGTGGCGACCGCTCGGGTGACACCGGCTTGCACGAATCGAACGTCGAACGCGGCCACCGACTGCTGCGAGCCCAGGGCGTCGCGTAACGCAACGAGCTCGCTCAGCCCGCTGACTCCATGATCGACAGTGACCGCCGGGGTGGCCGTCGATCGATGTGACAGAACGACCGAACTGCCCAATCCGCACATCGCCGCTACCGGCAGCATGACCAGAGCGATCAAGCGGGACGTCACTCCCACGCCTGAACGACGCCGAGCCGGAGTCACCTGCGTCCGCCGTGTTCCGCCGATGTCCGGTCGGGCGCCATCCTTCTCATTGGGTCGACGCGATCGGGTGGCCGCTGTAGCCAGCGAGCGCCTTAGGGACTTTCGGCCCTATGAGGGTGGCATGCGCCTATACCGGGACATGGCCAGAGCATGGTTCTGATGAACCGGAGAGGATTGCCGACCTGATTACCTCATCGACGGCGTTTGCCCCGATACCAATGGGTTCGTTTACCCGGGGTCGCGGTCGTCAGAGGAGTAGGCGTCCATAGTGATGGCATCCCAGTCCATCATCACTGCGCCGTCGCGTCCAAGCACGAGGTACCGGCGTTCATGCCCCACCTCGACCAACTATTCGATCCTGGCCCGAATCTCGGTCTGCCGGACGGCATCGAAGCGCCTGATCGCCTCGTCTTCAATCATCACGACGGGGTGCTCGCGGCGGGTTGGAGCGGGGCCGCGTCATCTCGAAGAATCCCTGCTCCTCGGAGATCACCAGGATCGCGTCCCAGAGCCGTAGAGCAGCGTCGCCGGTTGGCGCTGGCGCCATCACCGGGCCCTTGAAGCCTTGGGGTGGACTGGAGCCAACCACGATCGTCGGCGTCTGCGTCTTCGGCCCACCGAACGCGTAGGCGACCTCCATCGCCTCGAGGATCGGCGCGTCCCATTTCTCGTCATCGGCAGCATGAGCGAGCGCAGGATCGAGGCCGCAGGCGCCGAGACACTCCCCGATCAATGCGTCGTGGCGTGGCGGACCGCTGACGAAGAATCGGTTGCCCCACTCGGTGTAGAGCGCATCGACGGCCTCTTCGCCGGCTTGGGCCCGGGCGGCCTCGAGCACCCGGAGCATCCGGTGCGAGATGGCATGGGCGGCTATGGCCGCCTCGCGGAGGTGATCTGGGACGGTGGGCGCCACCCCGTAGTCGTCGCGGATCTCGAGGCAGTACGACCGCCACGTCACCGTCAGATCACGCTGCGGAGCGACCTCTTTGACCCATCGGGATGTGATCCACGCCCACGGGCAGCTGGGGTCCACGAACACCTCGACGCCTTTCATACCCCGACGCTATCCGCGAGGCGACCCGCTCCGGTGGGGCGCCCCCCCCCCCGAAAAGCGCAGGTCGGCCGGACTGCGGCTCGGTACGTTGCCGTCATGGCATTCACCTATGAGTGGCGCGGCGAGTTCAACAACGCCGTTGTCAACGCCCTCCACGCTGAGGCATTCAATCATCGGCTCCTCGATGACGACTGGTGGGGTCAGGTGCAGAAGCACAGTCTCGGGTGGGTCTGCGCCCGGGATGGCGACGAGCTGGTGGGCTTCGTCAACGTCGTCTGGGATGGTGCCGTGCATGCCTTCGTCCTGGACACCATGGTGTCGACGAGGGCCAAGCGGCACGGAGTCGGGACCCAACTGGTGGCAGCTGCCGTCGCTGCGGCCCGCGCCGCCGGATGCGAGTGGTTGCATGTTGACTTCGAGGACCACTTGCGATCGTTCTACTTCGACGCTTGTGGCTTCACGTCTACCAACGCCGGGCTGATCTCGCTCTAGCCGGGTTGGCAGGTCGCGCCGGCTGTCGACAAGAGTTCCGGGGATGAGCATCCGATTCCTGAAGAGCCGAACCACCCTCGGCGTGCGCAACGTCCCGAGCTCCATCGACTTCTACGAGAAGGCGTTGGGCTTTGAGGTCTACGTCACGATGGGCGAGCCGCCAAACTTCGCCCTGATCGGCAATGGCCATGCTGGGCTCGGTCTAGCCGAGACCGAGCTCCCGGCGGTCGCCGACTTCGCCTGCTGTTATTTCAATATCGAGGGCGTAGAAGCGTTGCACCGGCGCTGCGTCGACGCCGGCGCCACGATCACCGGTCCCCTGACCCATCACCCCTGGGGCAACTATGACTTCGTCATCGCCGATCCCGACGGGCATCAGCTGGCTTTCGGCGAGGTACCGGCGTCCCCCGAATTCTGAGTTTTGTCTTTTGCCGCGCACGCGGCGCCATCTCGGCTCGGACTGTTCGTGGGTCGATTAGGCCCACCGGGTTCGCATGACGTCCGTGCGGGTGCACATGTCGAGGAGCCGGCCTCCTTCGATGACCGGCAGATGCTCGACGCTCTCTTGAAGCATCCGGTTCAAGGGCATAACTCACCGTGCGCGCGGGCGAGATCTCGACCCAAGGGTCATTCCGTATCACGGCTGCTCCCGGTGCGCTCATCTGCCGGGTGACGTGACCGAGGGCGCGTCACTCGGAACAGACGGATGGCGTCGGGCAGGCCTTTCATGATCACCGGGCCCAGCTCCTCCATGGCCATCTCTGTGCCGTTCTCCGTGAGAGCAAGCTGCGAAACCACGGCCTCGGTGACCACGACCTCGGTCGGACCGGCAACATCGACAACGCGCGCCGCCACGTTGACGTCATGGCCGATGAGGTCGTGGCCGCGCCGGGTCTGCTCGCCCCAGTGAAGGCCGATGCGAACCCAAAGGGGAAGTTGGGAGGTGGCCTCCTCGGCCTGGAAGCTGTCTTGCAGATCGAGCGCGGCAAGCAGGCCCGATCTTGCGTCGGGAAACCACAGAAACAGGCCGTCGCCGAGGTCCTTGACCACGCGAGCCCCCCTCGGCAACCGAGCCCGCACAAGGCGATCCTGCACGGCCAGCAGTCGAAGGGCCTCGACGTCACCGCGGACCGCAGTGAACTCAGTAAAGCCACAGATGTCAGTGAACGCGACGGCTCCGGTCACGACGTCCGGACCGATCGCGGTGACGGTTGGCCTCACGCCGAGCGAACCACGATGCGGCCGGAGAGCGTCCGGACCACGACTTCGCAGTCCTCGCCCGCCGGCGGCTCGACGCGGGGGCGACTCGACATGCTTCGGGCCCGTACGTCCGGATGACAACCAGGCGGGAGGCTCACTGTGATCGAGCCGGACATCGTCTCCACTTCCATCCGCTCGCGCCCGCCGCCGCCGACGCGGACGGAACCACTGACCGCCCGGACCAGGAGCGCACCATCGACATAGTCGATCTCCACTGATCCGGACCCGATCATTACCTCCGCGGCTCCGGCCGAGCCGACCCGGACGGAGCCGCTCTTGGTCTTCGCTCGACACAAACCCTCGCATGAGCCCAGCGCGATGGAACCGCTCATGGCCCGCAGGTCGGCCGATGTCACGTGTTCTGCCTTGATGGCCCCGCTGAGCGTCGTGGCCCGCACGGCGCCGAGATTGCCGAGCAAGGTCACCGACCCGGAGTTGGTGCCCACCACCACGTCGCAGCCCTCGGGACACCCAACCGCCACCGACTTCGAGCCCTTCGAGAGGACAACCTTTACCGAGCCGTCACCGACCCACTCGATGCCAGCCGCGCCGTCGGCGACCACGTCGGATCGCTCTTCGGCCTTGACGGTGATCGAACCCGAATTACCCGATATGCGAATCTCGGGCGGACGGGGCGTCACCACCGCGTCACAGCAGTCGATGGCAGCATCGTCCACCCATTGTCGCGTCGCCGAGCGCCAAGTCCGCTATGGCATCGGTCACAGTCCCCGGTCCACAGTCGAAGATCCTTTCTCCAATCCCTGAAGTCCTCGACGCGTCGACGACGGAATAGGTGTACGCGACTGAGTCGGTTGTGAGCCCATTGCCGTGTTCGCGTCGGACGAGTAGGGTGACAATGCCGGGCAAGGGACGCCAACACAGCTCAAGTGATCGTTCGATAACGAGAGTAGTTTTTCGTCTCCAGGGGGAGAATGGTGCCAATGCGCACTGCTCAGCGGCTCTGGCCTTTCAGCCGGCGAACCGCTATACCCGCCCGTTTCGCCGCGGTGCTGGTGGGGGCGCAACTGCTCGCCGCCTGTAGTAGTTCGGGAAGCGGCCCGCCGTCTCTCAACCTCTACATCTACCCGGACAACTCCGGGGCCGTACAAATGGCCGTCGATAACTGCACCAAGGCCAGCGGCGGCCGCTACGCCATCAAGTACCAGAAGCTGCCCAACGGAGCCGACGGTCAGCGGCAGCAGATGGTCCGCCGGTTGGCGGCGCGGGACAGTTCATTGGACATCCTCGGCCTCGATGTGACCTGGGCGCCTGAGTTCGCCGGCGCGGGCTGGATCAAGGAGTGGACTGGTACCAACAAGGCGCAGGTGGAACAAGGGACCCTCCAGGGCCCGCTTCAGACGGCGAGCTACAACGGCAAGCTCTACGCCGCCCCGTTCAACAGCAATACCCAGCTCCTCTGGTATCGCTCCGACCTCGTGCCGACGCCACCCAAGACGTGGGACGAGATGCTCAGTATGTCGGCCGAGCTCGCCCGTCAAGGCAAGCCGCACTACGTCGAGATCCAGGGCAACCAGTACGAGGGGATCACGGTCTGGTTCAACACGCTGCTCGCCAGCGCAGGCGGCAGCGCCCTCACGCCGGACGGCAAGGGCCCGGCGCTCGGACCTCCGGCCGTCACGGCCCTGACGATCATGAAAAAGCTGGCCACGTCGCCCGCCGCCGACCCGTCGTTGTCCGTCCAGATGGAGAACGACAACCGGTTGGCGATGGAGTCAGGGACAGCGGCCTTCCAACTCAACTATCCGTTCGTCTATCCGTCGATGAAGAAAGATCAGCCCAAGCTGTTCCAAAACTTCAAGTGGGCCGCATATCCGGCGGTGACTGCCGACCAGCCGGCCCACGTCACCATTGGCGGCATCAACTTGGCGGTCAGCAGCTATTCCAAGCACCCTGATCTGGCCTATGAGGCCACGCTCTGCCTCCGCAACCGGGACAACCAGAAGGTCGGCGCAACCGTCGGCGGCACGCCGCCGTCCATCTCGGACCTCTACGACGATCCGTCGCTCCAGGCGGACTATCCGTTCCGCAAGGACATCCAGGCGTCGCTCGCCATCGCGGCGGTACGTCCGCTCACGCCGGCGTACCAGAACCTCTCTATCGTGATCTCCCACGCCGTATCGCCGCCAGCGAGCATCGACCCGGCCAGTACGGAGAAGAATATCGCCAGCCAAGTGAAGGACGCGCTCCAGTCAAAGGGGCTGATCCCATGAGCGTGCGCTCTCGCCCGCCGAAGCCCGCAGCAGGGAGACCTCAATGAGTACGACGGTGCAGACGGTCCCACCCTCGCAGGTCACCCCCCCTGCGAGCCGTCGTGCGATTTCGGAGGGTGCCCGCGCCGAGCGGCGGCTGGGCTGGATGCTGTGCGCGCCGGCGGTCATCATCATGGTCGCGGTCACCGCCTACCCGATCGCGTACGCGCTGTACTTGTCGGTGCAGCGCTACGACTTGCGGTTCCCCAAGCAAGCCAAGTTCGTCGGGCTCTCGAACTACGGGGCGGTGCTGTCGTCGACCTACTGGTGGAACGCTTTCACCGTCACGGTGATCATCACCGTGATCTCGGTCGCCATTGAGTTCGTCCTAGGGATGGGTCTCGCCACCGTCATGCACAGGACCATCTTCGGACGGGGACTGGTCCGCACCTCGATCCTGGTCCCCTACGGGATCGTCACCGTGGTGGCGGCCTTCAGCTGGCAGTACGCCTGGACACCCAGCACCGGTTACCTGTCCTCGCTCCTCGGCAACGGAGCACCACTCACTCACCACGCGCAGGCCCTTGCAGTCATCATCCTGGCCGAGGTGTGGAAGACCACGCCGTTCATGGCGCTCCTCCTGATGGCCGGCCTCGCCCTGGTTCCAGAGGATCTCCAGAAGGCGGCCAAGGTCGACGGGGCGACCGCCTGGCAGCGTTTCATCAACATCACCGTGCCGCTGATGAAGCCGGCCATCCTCGTCGCATTGCTCTTCAGGACGCTGGACGCCTTCCGGATCTTCGACAACATTTTCGTCCTCACCAGCGGCGGTCACAACACTGGCTCGGTCTCAATCCTCGGCTACGACAACCTCTTCACGGCGCTGAACCTCGGAATCGGTTCCGCGATTTCGGTCCTCATCTTTATCTGCGTTGCCATTATCGGATTCCTGTTCATCAAAGGGTTCGGCGCCGCCGCGCCGGGAACGGAGCTGAAGCGCTGATGGCGGTCTCCACCAGACAGAAGACGGGCTGGGCGACAGCCAACACCGTCATCATCATCTTGGCGCTCATCCCCGTCTTGTGGATCGTCTCGCTGTCGTTCAAGGATCCGACGACCCTCACCAGCGCGACCTTCTGGCCGAAGAAATGGACCTTGCAGAACTACCGAGGCATCTTCCAGACATCCGAGTTCACCCGGGCGCTCATCAACTCGATCGGCATCGCGCTCATCTCGACGTTCATTGCCGTCCTCTTCGCGTCGATGGCGGCCTACGCGGTAGCCCGGCTCGACTTTCCTGGCAAGAGCGTGCTGATCGGTATGTCGTTGCTGATCGCCATGTTCCCCGCCATCTCGCTGGTCACACCGCTGTTCAATATCGAGCGCACGCTGCGTCTGTTTGACACCTGGCCGGGCCTCATCATCCCCTACATCACGTTCGGGCTACCGCTCGCCATCTACACGTTGTCAGCGTTCTTTCGCGAGATTCCGTGGGAGCTCGAGAAGGCGGCAAAGATGGACGGTGCCACTCCGTTCCAGGCCTTCACCAAGGTCATCGCGCCGCTGGCCGCGCCAGGCATGTTCACCACCGCGATCCTGGTGTTCATCTTCTGCTGGAACGACTTTCTCTTCGCCATCTCGTTGACATCCACGACGCGAGCCCGGACCGTGCCGGCGGCCATCGGCTTCTTCACCGGCAGCTCCCAATTCACGGCGCCCACTGGGTCGATCGCGGCGGCGGCCGTCATCATCACCATCCCAATCATCATCTTCGTGCTGTTCTTCCAACGACGCATCGTCGCCGGGCTCACGTCCGGCGCCGTCAAAGGATAGGAGTCGACGTGGCCGACATCGTCTTGGAGAAAGTAACCAAGCGCTTCCCCGACGGCGCTCTGGCCGTCGACCAGGTCGACTTGACCATCGCCGATGGCGAGTTCGTCATCCTCGTCGGGCCATCGGGCTGCGGGAAATCCACGACGCTCAACATGATCGCCGGGCTAGAAGATATCTCTGAAGGCGAGTTGCGCATCGGTGGGAAGGTCGTCAACAACATGGCGCCCAAGGACCGCGATATCGCCATGGTATTCCAGAGCTACGCCCTGTATCCGCACATGACGGTGCGCCAGAACATGGCGTTCGCGTTGAAGCTGGCCAAGACTCCGCAGGCCACCATTGATCAGAAAGTCGACGAGGCGGCGCGCGTTCTCGATCTCACCCAGCACCTCGACCGCAAGCCAGCCAACCTCTCCGGCGGACAGCGCCAACGCGTCGCCATGGGGCGCGCCATCGTGCGGGACCCGGCCGCATTCCTTATGGACGAGCCGTTGTCCAACCTTGATGCCAAGTTGCGGGTGCAGATGCGCACCGAGGTGTCACGGCTCCAGAAGCGGCTCGGCACCACCACGGTGTACGTCACCCACGACCAGACGGAAGCGATGACGCTCGGCGACCGGGTGGCGGTGATGCGGGGCGGCAAGATCCAGCAGGTGGGGCCACCGCAGGAGCTCTACAACCATCCCACCAATCTCTTTGTCGCCGGCTTCATCGGCTCCCCCGCCATGAACTTCATGCCGGGGAAGCTCGAGGGAGGCAAGCTGCGCACCAAGCTCGGAGACATCGAGCTCAGCGATTCGATGCGGCAGACACTCGAGCGGAACGGCGGAAGCCGCGAGGTGATCGTCGGCATTCGGCCCGAGAGCTTCGAAGATACCTCTCTCGTATCCGAAGACGTCCGGAAGCACGGTGTGGCCTTTCCCGCATCCATCGACGTAATCGAGTCGATGGGGTCCGAGGTCTTCGCCTACTTCACCCTCGACGACGAGGGCGGCCCCGCCCAGAGCGCCGAGCTGGAGGAGCTGGCCAAGGATTCGGGCCGGGCCGATACCGGCTCCGACAGCGATCAGATCGTCGCCCGCCTCGACCCCGCCACCAAGATCAAGGAAGGCGAGACGGCCGAGATGTGGGCCGACACCCGCAAAATCCACATCTTCGACCCGGCCACCGGCGAAAACCTCACCCGGGACACGGGCGATTCAGCCGTGGCCGGCACCGCCGCGGGGACCACCTCGCCGACGACCACCCCGCCGACGACTACCCCGCCGGCGACCACGCCAACCCCGAGCTGAGCCGACGTCGGGGAGATTCAGCGGCGCTCCTCGCGGAGCCGCCGAATCACCTCATCGTTCCACTCGTGTGTCCGCATAAGCCGGTATCGCTCGCGAGCCACCCGCATGTACGCCTCCGTCTCCGTACCGGACCCAAGGAGCTGTGCGTCCCGCAGCATGCGCACGACGGGCGTGTACTCCTCGACAAACCACCGGCGGGCGATCTCCGCCCGGTCACAGAACCGCTGCTCGTGCTGCATATAGCGAAATCCCCACGCCTCTACCGCTTCGCCGAGTTCGGCATAGGACCACGGGTCGGTAACTTGAATCTTGGCTCGGGCTGACGGCGTCAATGGGACACGTGCGAGAAACATCCGCTCGTAGCTCTTGACCAGGAGATCGCCACGCCGGTGGATGTCCTTGGCCGGCAGGGTGGTGTGCACCTCCGTGACGTAGGCATCGATCACCGTCTGGCCGGTGGCCAGGGCCACAGAGACGCGGTGATGGCCGTCACGGACAAAGTGGAGTTCGCCTATCCGGTATACGTCGATAGGGGGAATGGACTCGCCCCGCCGTTGCGCCAGCGCCAGCCTCTCCCACCGCTCGCGGACGCGCGCCGAAGTTGGGCGGAACCGCCGATCGAAGTCGCGACGAGAGTCAACGGTGCCGACGACGGTATCGAGCTTGATGGTCTGCAAACCCACATAGTGCTCCCCCCCATAGCCAAGGGCGGCGATAACCGGCCCTACGCGTTTGAGGGCCCTACGCGTTTGAGTGGGGAGTGCG
>CAXMLU010000261.1:0-2345 GCA_964194255.1 uncultured bacterium | reverse complement strand
GGCCTGAACGGCCCCTGTGGCTGTGCGCCGTCGACATCTGCAGCGGCCGGCGGGTCGTGCTCGGCCGGCGCACGCCTCCGCCGGTGAGCCTGGTCGACGCGGTGATGGCCAGTTGCGCCATTCCGGGGTTCTACCGGCCGGTCCGCATTGGCAACCTCACGCTGGTGGACGGTGGCGCGCACTCCACCACCAACCTCGATCTGGCCGCCCAGGCGGGATGCACGTTTATCCTCGGCATCGCGCCGATGGCGTTCGATACAGAGCGGCCGCCTGACCCGTTCAGCCAGCTCGTCCGCCGCATCCCTTCCCGCAGCCTGGCCGCCGAGATGGCCGTCGCCCGCCGCGAGGGTGCCCGGGTGCGGCTGCTGCGTCCAACGGCCCGCGAGGTATGCGTGCACGGCGTCGATTTCATGCGGACCGAAGGCCTCGACCGTGTGGCCGTGGCCGCCTACGACTCCGCCGCCCGGACACTGGAGTCCGACCGTTACCGCGGCTTCTTCAAGGACGCGGCCGCCGCCTAATCAGTGGTGGTCAATAGGCGGGCCGGATTGGCGGGCCGGCGGGCTGGTGGGGAGCTTGGTTGGTGGGCCAGAGGGTCTGGCGGGCTGGGCTGGCCGGCCGGGCACGACCCAGCGGCGCCGCAACGTCCTGCAATCTGGACCGGCGCACACTTGCGCGGCTGGACTCCGCGGTTGTCGACCAGTTCGAGCCGACGGCGTGTCTCAGATGTCCGGCTTGCGGGACTCGTACCAGGCGCGGACCGGGGGAGCGAGCTGATCGAGGTGGGCGAGCGGGTCGGCCCGCACGGCGGTGGCCGAGATAGGAACGGTGGAGCGATCCGGATCGACCGACTCGTGCACGGCCCCCAGGCGGCGGGCCACCTCGTCCCCGTACACCTCGGAGGAGAACACCACGTCGGGGCCGACGGGAACCACGCTCCTGATCAGCGCGATCCAACGAGCCCACTGCACCGGATCGTCCCAATCGGTGACCAGGTCGGTCGGCACATGCGCGATCGTCACGTCGGGGTGGATCTCGGCCAGCCAGCCGGCCCGCAGCGATCCGGGAACCGGTTCGCCCTCGTTGGAGAACACGATCACGGTGAGGTGGTCGACCGTGGTGGCGGCGGCGTCGATCAGATGGGAATGGCCGAGATGCGGAGGGCAGAACCGTCCGATGATGAGGCCGGTCGTGGGTGCCGGTCGCACGACTCCACGCTAACGGTTCAAGGCCGGGGCAGGATGCCGGCGACCACTTTGTAGCAATGACCGTCGACGGGTGGGCTCAAGGCCACGATGAGGTGACGTGGCCGTCCACCCACCGCCCGGGCCAGGCCCGGTCCGCGCAGCGATGCTCGTTCGGTGCGGCGCAGGGCGGCCGCCACGCGGCGGTCAGTGATGGGCAGCTCCATTGTCCACCCCGCCCACCCGAATCGGCACCGCAGCTGATTCGGACCGCCGAGACCGCCGGGCCCGGGCAGCACGACCGGGTCGTCCTCGAGGTCGATCAGGGCGGCGGAGGGCTGATGCCCGTCGAGGGTCCAGTAGGCGACGGCGGGCCCGGGCCAGCCCAGCAGGTGGCGGCCTCGAGGATGGCGCAGGGACCGAAGGTAACGCCCGACGCGCCAGGCCGGCAGCCGACCGGCGGGTCGAAGCGAGCCATCAAGCGCGACGGCTTCGGGTTGGGACGGGTCGAAGACGAGATGCCGGGGATCGGCGAGCGTGCCGACCACCAGGTTGTACGGCATCGGAACCTTTGGTCCGTCTCCGCTCCAGATGAACCGCACCAGGGCGCCGGACGCCACGTCGATGGCGATGCCCGAGCGGGGATCGGCGGTGAGGACCAACAATTCCAGTTCGCTTCCGGCTCGGGTCAAGCGACGGGGCAGGGCAGCGACCTGCATGTACTCATGCTGTCCAACTCACCCACCCGAGCGGTGGATCCCCGGAGCCAAGCCGCGGAGCCACGCCGCGGAGCCAAGCCGCGGAGTCAAGCCGCCATCCACCGCGGCCGGGTGGAGAGCCACTATCGTCGAACGGGTGTTCGTACTCGGTATCGACCCGGGTCTGTCCCGCTGTGGCTACGGGGCGGTGCGACGGGAACGGGGCGTTTCGAGCGCGATCTCGGCCGGCGTCATCACCACGCCTCCCGGCGACCCGCTGCCGCGGCGGCTCAGCGCGCTCCTCGCCGAGTTACGGCGGCTCCTGGCCGAGTTGGCACCTGACGTCGTGGTCGTCGAGCGAGTCCTGTTCCAGGCCAACGCTCGCACCGCCATGTCGGTCGGCCAGGCGAGCGGGATGGCCTTGGTGGCGGCGGCCGAGATGGGCTGCCCTGTCGTGCAGTAC
>CAXMLU010000260.1:0-2963 GCA_964194255.1 uncultured bacterium | reverse complement strand
GTTCTACGGCAGGCCATGGCGTCAGATGCTTGCTCCCGCGAGCGGCGGCGCCCCGAGCCCCGTAGGGCCCGCAGACCGTTCCAGAATGCTTGATATGCGGGTAATCCTCGACCCCGGGTGGACCACTGCTGTGGGCGTCGTTCATCGAACCGAACGCGTGGTAGTCGGCCATCGGCGGTCGGAGTCCCACCACTGCGGCCGCGTTCTCACGGAACAGGCTGCCGACGCGGATGTACCGGCGGACCAGGGGCAGGCTCTTATGGCCGGTCTGGCGCATGATCGACCGCTCGGAGGCACCGGCGGCGGCCGCCAACGTGGCGAGCCCGGAGCGCAGGCTGTGGCCGGGATAGCGGGACGGGTCGGGCCCGCACCGTGAGACGAGCTCCTTGACCACCGCGGCTACGGCCCGGCCCGATAGCCGCTCGTCGCCCATGCGGCCGTGACGGTCGACGGGGACGAAGGTCGGGCCGTCGCTGATCCCGGATGCCTCGAGCCACGCCCTCAGCGCCCGTACAGGACACGTGGCCGGCTGGCTGCCGTAAGGCCACGCCGATCTGGCGTCGTGCGCCCTCCTGGTCCGTCTTGGAGCGCCTGAGGTCGATCACCAGGCCGTCGGCGGTGTCGTCGACGTCGGCGACGTCCAGGGCGACGAGCTCGGACCGGCGGAAGGCGCCGGCGAACCCGACGAGGAGCAGCGCCCGGTCCCGGACACCCTTCCGGTTGGCGGGCAGGCTGTCGACCATCCTCCGGACGTCCTCAGTCAGGCGCGGCGCCTTGCCCTGACTGGCGGTGCCAATGGATCGGCGAATGCCGGCATCGGTTAGCCGCACCACCCGCTCATGTCGGAACCTCCATAGGGGTTCTGGCCGGGCCCCGGGGTGTTTCGACGCACCGCCGGGGCCGTTCTCTGTCGCTACTTTCATCATTACGACTCAGCGGCCTTCGCTGATGTTTGATGGTCCTAGGGGAACATCACACCTACTGTGACCTGCCGTTTTGCTTCTCGGTGGGTCTCGGGGATCAAGTGGTTAGGGACTGACGATCCACACGTTCTCTTCGCCGAGATGGTCCTGCAGCGATCGGACCATGCGCCCCACCGCCGCATCGGCACCGTCCCAGACCACGACCGCCTCGGACGCGCCGCGGGCCAGCCAGGCGTCCCGCCGGGCCAGTGCGCCTCCGGCCGCCTGCTTGGATTCGGGCGCCTTCGACTGGAGGATGACCACCTCGCACGCCCCCGCCAGCAGTTGGCGGAATCGCTCCCGGGCCGGGGCTGGCCAGACCGCGTCAGGATCGGGGTAGGCGAGGACGGCCGCGTACGGCACACCGGCCGGGGTAGCCGCCTCGGCGGCCAGTTGCTCGGCGCCGAGCCCCAGTCCGGTGAGGACCACCAGATCGGGATGGAGGGTCCGCTTGGCCTCCAGAATCTCGGTCAGCCGGCGTTTCACGGCGTCGGCGACGGCGCCTCCCTCGTAGCCGCCGAGCCCGGGCGGACGCATACCGCCGATGACCAACAGATGGCCGGCCGGCACGAGCGGCCCGGTCCGGCGAAGGGCGGCGGCGGCCGGCGGCGCGGGGACGCCTACCCCGCTTCGCCCCTCCTGGAGGAGGGCGGCCTCGACGGCCAGCTGGTCCACCAGATCGTTCATCGGGTCCGAGCTGTGACCCTTGACCCAGGAGAAGTCGACGCGCCCCGGGATGGCCCTGACCAACTCGATGAGCGGTTCCCACAGATCCCGGTTGGCGATGGGTTTGCGGGCCTTGTTGACCCAACCGCGGGCCAACCACCCTTCCCACCAGCGGTCGCGGAAGCAGTTCACGACATAGGTGGAGTCGCTGACCACGTCGATGGGCTCATCGGGCAACGCCCGCAGCGCCTCGAGCACGGCCTGGATCTCCATGCGCTGGTTGGTCGTCCCCGGGGCGGCGCCGCTGGCGAAGGGACCGTCGGGCACGGCCCACGCCCATCCCCCCGGCCCGGGATTACCTGAGCAGGCCCCGTCGGTGTAGACGGTGGTCGCCGCCCGGGTCCTCACGGTCCGAGACCCTACCGGGGATGCCGTAGCATCGATTGAACTCCCAGCGTGGTCGGATCGACCGTCCGGACAGCCCGAGAGCACCGGGGAGGCCCCACATACAGATTTCTGAGGTCGAATACCGTGCCCTGGCCCGGTTTCGACGATCGTTACGGAGATTCCTGACCGTCTCCGAACAGGCCGCCCGCCAGGTTGGCCTCACGCCATCCCAGCACCAGCTCATGCTGGCCGTTAAGGGCCACGAGGGCGGGGCTGACCCGAGCATCGGGGAGCTGGCCCTCGCCCTCGGGCTGCGCCACAACTCGATGGCCGAGCTGGTCGAGCGGGCCCAGGCCGGCGACCTCATCCGTCGCTACACCGACCCCGACGACGGCCGCCGCCATCTGGTCGTCCTCACCGAGAAAGGTGAAGAAAAGCTGGCCAGCCTCTCCACCACGCACCACGACGAACTGCGCCGCTTCCGCGTCGAGATCGCCGAACACCTCAGCAGGTTGGGTTAGCCGAACCCTTTCCCCTCCATGGGGCGCGAGGATGGAGGGGTGATCTTCGACGGGTTTTCCCACCAACTTCCCGACACCGACCCCGACGAGACGGCCGAGTGGGTTGACAGCTTCGACGCCGTGCTGGACGCCCACGGCAAGACCCGGGCTCGCTTCCTGCTCATGAAGCTGTTGGAACGGGCCCGGGAGCTTCAGGTCGGCTTCCCCGCCACCGTCAGCACGCCGTACGTCAACACCATCCCGCCCGACCAGGAACCGTGGTTCCCGGGCGACGAGCACATCGAGCGGCGCATCCGGGCCTTCATCCGGTGGAACGCGGCGGTGATGGTGACGAGGGCGAACACCCGGTCGGAAGGCATCGGCGGTCATCTCGCCACGTATGCATCCAGCGCCAGTCTTTACGAGGTCGGGTTCAACCACTTCTTCC
>CAXMLU010000259.1:0-2507 GCA_964194255.1 uncultured bacterium | reverse complement strand
GCGTCGATGTACAGGACCCTCTGGTGGGCGATGGTGTCCAACGAGAACGGGTGGATCCCGGAGGCCAGTTGGATCGAGAGCTGGCGGAGGAACGTGCTCTTCCCGCCGCCCTCGGGGCCGGTGAGGATGACCCGGTCGCCGCGTTCGATGAGGTCGGGGACTACCCAGTCGTAGTCCGGTTCCCCGGCGTTGAGGATCTCGTCGAGGGTCGGTGACGGCCGAGGTTCGTCGGTGTCGACGTGGTCGACGTGGCCGTTGGTGTGGGCGTGCCCGACGACCTTGTCGGGGTGCCCGGCGGGCAGCGAGGCGCGCAGCGCCTCCCAGTCGAACTTTTCGGCCCGCTCTGCGGTGCGCTCCTCGGCGTCTCGCCGTTCGCTGTCGCGGCGCAGCGCGACCAGGTCCGCCAGGTCGGCGACGGAGAGCTTGTCGAGGTCGACAATCTTGCTCACAGCCCGACCACCACGAGCAGGTCGAGGTCCCTCTCGACGACGGCCAGGTCGAGGGCGACACGTCCGGCCAGGGCGGCCAGCGAGGGCAGGGCCAGCTGGTCCCACCACGGCATGTCCGGATCGACCACCGCCAGCAGGACAAGCTGAGCGGACCGAGCGCGCGCTCTGGCGTCGCCGACGAGGTCCCGGAGGTGTCGCACGTCGGCCGTACAATCCCGGCGGCCCTGGTCCGTGAGAATCAGTGAGTACCGATGCCCCGGCCTCACCGTCCGCCCTCATCCCCGTGCAGCCAGCGCTCGACGACCCGGCGAGAAATTCGAATTCGCCTCCCCACGCGAACCACACCGGGGATCTCGCCGCGCCGGATGGCGTTGCCCACACCGTGCACGGACATCCGTAATCGCACGGCAAGCTCGGCGACCGTCATCATGTCCGACGGCGGCTGAGCGGCCTCTCGTGTGGCTCGGGGGACTGGCATGGCCATTACGAGACCACGACTAAGGCGCTGCCGAACTTGTACACCAGTTAATTCGGCGCCGAAGTTGTACACCAGTTTCCCGCAGGATCACGCAGAAACCCCAGACGGCACAATAATTGGCGCCCGTGTCGAAGCGCGCAGCGTGCCAATGCTGGGTGTGCGGCTCGGAGTTTGAGACGTATCCGAGCCAGCCGAGACGCCGGTGCCCACCTTGCCGGCTAGCCCACCAGGGCAGGTGCCTGGCCTGCGACCACGTGATGACCATCACCAACGACAATGGCACCGGCATCTGCGAGGAGTGCCGAGCCGGGGTCACGCAGCGCGACCTGATGCCTCCGTACCTGCAGGTCCCCTGCCGCGGCGTCGCCGCGTTTGGAGGTGTCCGCAATCACCCCGACTGTGATGGCCCCCGGATCGTGACGGCCAGTTACGCCAACGCCACCCGCACCAGCCGATCGCCGATAGCGGGGCTCGACGGCCTGCAGGTCCGGTGCCTTCCCGGATTCGATCCGAGTGACCGCACCTACCGCTGCAGCAAGTGTGGCGGGCTGGAGCGCTGGCTAGCCGGCGTCCAGGCGCAGGCCTCACGGCACGAGATCAACTCCTGGGCGGCCGCTTCCGACTTCATGAGTGAGGCAGCCAAGCGCCGTCTTCACTGGGAAGACGAGACCAGGCCGCCTCCTCCGGTAGGTGCCCGTCGCGGGAGCAGAACGAGCGCCCGGCATCGGCGACGGCTCATCGCCTCGCGATGGGGTTCCGGGGCGACCAGGATCGTCGTCGGGCTGTGCCCGTGCGGAGAGTTGACGTTGTCAAGGACGTCACGCCCCGTCGAGTTCCACTGGCTCTGTTGGACCGCTTCAAAGCGGGGCACGCAACTTGAGGTGTTCGGTCCCCGCCGCCGCGGGCCGGTCCCACAGAAGCTGACGAGAGACTTTTCCTGGGCGGTCTGTCACCTCCTTCGGAGGCATGACCCTGGACCGGATCGCCCGGAGAGACGGCGTGCGGAAGAGCTACGTGTCCGATCGCATCCGGGAGATATGCGACCTGCTGCCGCCGGCGGACAAGGTCAGCTCCCGCTTTCGGACCGTTGTCGCCGAGCTCGATCGGGCGAGCCGGCGGCAGTCGTTGCAGCCTTCTCTGTAGACCCCCTGCGGCTGGCCGCTCAGATGTGAAGACGTACCGGCGCTGAGGGCTGTTGTGGCAGATCTGCCACAACAGACTGCCCAGCACGGTGCCCGCCCGGAAAGGGGCAGGCACTCGGCGTTCGATAGCCGGCGTAAAAGCGCCGGCTACGGCGTGGGCGGCCCGCGTGCATCGAGAACCCGCCCGGAAAGCAGCAGGCACTCGATCGCCGGCTGTTCCCCCAGATCTGCGGGAACAGACTGGCGCGCACGTTCGATGGGTGCGACCGGTTCGCGCCGTTCGATGGGTCTCACCTTAAGGTGAGCGCGGTGTTCACCTTAAGGTGAACGCGGCGCTTCGAGGACCCGGCCCATGTGGTCGGCGGCCTCGCGGTCGGCGGCCGGAAAGAAGTGCGAGTAGGCGCCAGCGAACGATCGATCATGAACCAGACCGGGCAC
>CAXMLU010000258.1:0-6703 GCA_964194255.1 uncultured bacterium | reverse complement strand
CTCGGAGCGGTCGGTGCGGCTGGCGGCGTCGACGGGTGGCAGCGCAGATACCGGAAGTTCCGGCACCTGGCCCTGCCCATAGGCCGCCACCGCCCGCTGGAACTCCTCATCGGAGATGGCCTTGGCCTCGTACTGCAAAGCCACCGCGTTCAGTGCCTTGACCCGTGCCACGTCCTCTCGGTTCAGCACCGCCCCGTTGCTGCAGATCGGGCACATCAGCATGTGCGTCCGGGAGAGAGGAATAACCGGGATGAAGTACAACCGAAACCAGCGGGTCCGGCTGGCGTAGTGGTACATGACGCGATTGTGGCAGCGCGCACAGGTCACGGGGAGGGTCGGGCCGAAGTCGTGCAGCTTCCCCGAGCCCAGACCGAAGATGATCACTGTGCCGCTCCGACCCAGCGGCGGTCTTGGTGCTCGAGAACCGTCTCGAGGACGCTGGGACGATCAGACATGATTCCGTCCACGTCGAGATCCAGCAGCCGCTCCATCTCCTCGGGCTCGTCGATCGTCCACACGTGGACCGCCAGACCGGCGCCGTGGGCGGCTGAGACGAATGCTTCGTCGACAACGACGATGTCCCCTACGGACGCGGGCACCTGCAGCGCGTGGTGCCGGGTGGCGGCAACGGGTAACAGGGATCCGTCATGGACCGCACGGTGGAACTCCGCCACAGCGATGGTCCCCGCGGAGGTGCTGATCTCGGGGGCGAGCGCACGAAAGGCGTCGGTGGCCGCATCGAGGAACGAGGCCACGATGACGTCGTTGGACCGGCCACGGGCTCGCAGCAGGGCCGCCAGCGCCGCTTCGTAGGGCGCGACGGCGGGGGCCGTCTGTTTGATGTCGAGGTTGAGAAAGACGCCGGGGAAGGCGTCCAGCACATCGGCCAGGCTGGCGATCCTGAAGGCGGGGTCGGTCGGCCCGCGTCCCCGCATCGGGTAGTCGGCGTCCGGGCGCCCGGGCGCCACCACTTCGCCCGGTACCCACCAGTAGGCGTTGTCGAGGCTCTGGAGGTCCTCCAGCGTGAGATCGGCGATGCGACCGTGGCCGTCCGTTGTGCGGTCGACGGTCTCGTCATGGCAGACAACGAGCTGCCCATCGGCGGTGGCGTGCACGTCAAGTTCGAGGGCGTCGGCACCGGCCGCGACGGCCCGATGGAGGGCGAACAGCGTGCTCGATGGGGCCTCGCGCGCCCCACCTTGATGGGCGTAGTTCAGAACGCGGCGGTCGAGCCACGGATTGGCGGCCATCACGGTGAGGCTAGCCCCGCCCGACCCCCGAACCGTCCGTAGTCAGCCGTGACCGAACGAGCTATATCCGACATGGCCCGATCGGATGGCGAAATAGTCGCTCCGGGCGGTTCTCCTGGGCCTCCTTTCTGCCGACAACGTCCTGAAGGCGCAAGGAGAAGAGACACCCGTGAGTGGTTCAGCCGTTGCCAGTCGCGATCCGAGGTTGTCGGAGCGCTCCGCCCGTCAAGCGTCCTGGCTGTTCCTCGTGGCCGGCGTCCTCACCATCGTCACGGCCTTCCTTCCCAACGGTCAGCGCGTCGACCGACCGCTGGTGACCGTCCTCGGCGTGATCGCCATCGCCCTCGGCGGTGTCGTGCGGGTCCTCCCCTGGGCTCACTGGCCGGCCCGGGCCACCCTTTCGCTGCCCATGATCGGCCTCGCCCTTATCGCCTTTGGCAACCGCTTCGGCGGCGTTTCTCCGTACACCTACGCCACCTACTTCGTCGTCGTGTTCTGCTGGATCGGTTTGAGCCAGCCCCGGTGGTCGTCGGCCCGGCTGTGCATGCCGGCCGCGGTGGCCTACTTGGCGCCCATCCTCACGGTTCGCCACCCGGACGCGGCGGCCGTCAGTTCGGTCGTGCCCGCCCTGGGTGTCGCCCTCCTGGTCGGCGAGACCGTAGCGTGGGCCATTGCCGAACACGGCCGGGCTATGGAACAACTGGAGGGGGCACGCGCCGACGCGGACCACCGGTCCGAGCTCCTGCGATCGGTCGCTCGGGCGGCGGGCACCATCGGCGCCCTCGACTCGGACGCGGTGCTGGCCGGTGTAGTGGACACGCTGATCGGCCTCGGCTTCGACATTGCCAACTTCTGCCTCTTCGATGACAGCTCGGGCACCTACACGGTTGCTCACTCACGCGGCGCTCCCGTCGCCTATGGCCGGTCGCCACAACCGGCCTCGCAGGGACTGCCGGCCCTGGTGCGCCAGCGCCGCACGGCCATCGCCGTCGACGACTACCCCTCCCATCCCCACGCCATCCAGGCGCTCATCGATGCGGGCATCCGTTCCGCGGTCGCCGCCCCGGTCTGGATGCAGAGCCGGATCGCCGCTGTCCTGGTCGCCGCCAAGCGGGCCGGCGGCATCACTCAGGTCGAGGACATCGAGGCGTTCGAGTTGCTGGCCGGGCAGGCTGGCCTGGCCCTGGAGAATGCGCGGCGGTTCGAGGAGGAGCGCCACGCTCGCGAGGTGTTGGCTGAGGTCTCCCTTCGGGACGAACTGACCGGCGTCGGCAACCGCCGCCACGCGGTGGCCCTGCTGCGGGCCGTGGCGCCTGGCGATGCCATCGTGATGATCGACCTCGACCACTTCAAACTGGTCAATGACAGCGACGGTCACGCCGCCGGCGACCATGTCCTCGTCGCCTTGGCCGACTACCTCCGGCGCAGTGTGCGCGATGCCGATCTGGTCGCTCGTTACGGGGGCGAGGAGTTCCTGGTCGTGTTACGGGAAGTAGGCCCCCGGGCCCGTTGGGCGGCTGAGCGCCTCGTGCAGGGATGGCGCGACGCCAACCCCAGGACCACGTTCAGCGTCGGGGTGGCCCTCCACCGGGTCGGTCAGACGGGCCAGACCACGCTCGACCTCGCCGACGACGCGCTCTACGCCGCCAAGCGGCTCGGCCGGGACCGGGTGGCCATGCACGATCTGGCCGAGCCCGTCGTCGCGGTCTAGAGACCCGCCGCCGATACCAGCTCTCGCAAGGACGTCTCGGGCCGCGGTCCGAGGTGGGCGATGATCTCGGATGCGGCCAGGCCTCCCAATCGGGCGCACTCCTCCAAGGACCGTCCTCGAGTCAATCCGAAGAGGAACCCCGCCGCGTACAGATCTCCCGCCCCGGTGGTGTCCACGATGTCTTCGACGGGGTAGGCGGGCACTTTGACAGGGATACTGTCCTCGGCGATGACGACCGATCCTCTTGCCCCACACGTGACCGCAACCACCGAGCAGTGGCAGCGCAGCGCGTTGATCGCGTCAGTCAGTGAGGACTCGCGGCTGACCTCGAGAACCTCTTCCTCGTTGCCAAAAAGCACGTCCACGGAGGGCATGAAGTCGGCGAAGGCCGGACGCTGCAGCTCGACCCATGTCGGATCCGACAAACTCAACGCCACCAGCCGCCCGGCTCGGTGGGAAGCCTCGACCGCCCGAAGAACGGCCGCCGTTGATTCCGGGATGCCGAGGAGGTAGCCCTCGACGTAGAGGACCTGCGCGGCGGCGACCCACTCCTCGTCCACCTCATCGGCCGGGATCTCCGATGCGACGCCCAGGTACGTGCTCATCGTCCGCTGGGCATCCGGGGTGACGACGACCATGCTGCGCGCCGTTGGCGGGCCACCGGCGTCAGCGGGCGCCGGGGGCATCTGGTAGTCCACGCCTGCGGCCCTGATGTCGTGGGCGAAGATGCCCCCCAATTGGTCGTCACGCACTTTGCCGATGAATCCGGCGGTTCCACCCAGCGAGGCCACCCCGACGGCGGTATTGGCCGCCGATCCGCCGGACACCTCGATGGCCGGCCCCAAGGCTGCATAGAGCCGCAAGGCCCTCGCCTGATCGACGAGACCCATGGTTCCCTTCCGCAGTCCGTGTTCGGCCAGAAAGCTGTCATCGGCGTGAGCCAGCACGTCGACAATGGCGTTGCCGATGGCGATCACGTCGACGGATGGTGGCGCGGTCATGGCGGCGACGGTAGCCGACAGTTCCGCTCGATAGGCTTGTCCGGATTACGGCCCCCAGGGGCCGCCACCCCTGCAAACTCGATGAGGAGTTTCCTGTGGCCGACTCGGCGATCGCGCCCTACCGCCTGCCCCGAACGGTGGTTCCTGACCGGTATGAGCTCACGCTCACGCCAGATCTCGAGCAAGCCATTTTCGCCGGCGAGGCCCGGGTGACCGTGCTCGTCCGCGAACCCGTCACCGAGATCGTCCTCAACGCCATCGAGCTCGACATCCACACGGCCGAGCTAAGCAGCGACGACGGAGCCGTCTCTCTCGCCGGAACGGTCACCTATGACACGGCCGAGGAGCGGGCGGTGATCGCCTTGAGCGGGACGGCCGAGCCGGGAGATTGGCATCTGCACCTGACCTTCACCGGCACGCTCAACGACAAACTGCACGGCTTTTATCGCAGCACCTTCAAGTCCGAGGATGGGACCGAACACGTCATCGCCACCACCCAGTTCGAAGCGACCGATGCGCGTCGGGCGTTTCCGTGCTGGGACGAGCCCGACTTCAAGGCCACCTTCGCGGTCACCCTCATTGTCGATGACGGATTGACGGCCATCTCCAACGGAGCCGTGCTCGACGACGAGGACCTACGCAACGGGAAGCGCCAGGTTCGCTTCGCCGAGACCATGCGGATGTCGACCTACTTAGTGGCCTTCGTGGTTGGCCCCTTCGTGCTCACCGACCCTGTCGACGTCGATGGAGTACCGCTGCGCGTGGCTTGCATCCCCGGGCGGGAACACCTCACCGCGTTTGCCCTGGACACGGGGGCGGCGTCGTTGCGATTCTTCAGCCGGTACTTCGGGATCCCGTACCCGGCGACGAAGCTCGACCACGTCGCCATCCCCGACTTCGCCTTCGGGGCCATGGAAAATGTAGGGGCCGTCACCTACCGGGAGACCGCCCTCCTCGTAGACCTGGATCATGCCTCCCGGGTCGACCTGGAGCGGGTGGCGCAGGTGGTCGCCCATGAGACCGCCCACATGTGGTTCGGGGACCTCGTGACCATGAAGTGGTGGAACGGCATCTGGCTCAATGAGGCCTTTGCTACCTTCATGGAGCTGCTAGCCACCGACGACTTCCGGCCCCAGTGGCAGTCCTGGGTCAGCTTCGGTCTGTCGCGGGCGGCGGCCATGCTCACCGACGGCCTGGCCACCACCCGGCCGGTCGAGTTCCATGTCGGCCGTCCCGCCGAGGCGGATGCCATGTTCGACGTGCTCACCTACCAGAAGGGGGCGGCCGTCGTTCGCATGCTCGAGCAGTACCTCGGCGCCGAGCCCTTCCGCCTCGGCATCGCGCGCTACCTCGACGCCCACCGCTACGGCAACACCGAGACCACAGACCTGTGGGATGCCATCGAAGCCAGTTCGGGCGAGCCGGCCCGCGCCCTGATGGACAGCTGGATCTTCCAGGGTGGATATCCCCTCGTATCCGTCGAACCAGGCCCCGACCGTTCCACCCTCACGATCAGCCAGGAGCACTTCCGCTACCTGGGCGGCGGCGAAGGCCGCTGGCAGGTGCCGATCGGTATCCGGGCGGCCGTCGACGGCAACGTCGTACACCGCAAGACCCTGCTGACCGAGAAGGAGACGACGCTCGATCTCGGCGGCCCCGTCGACTGGGTGGTGGTCAACGAGGACGGATGGGGTTTCTACCGGGTGCGCTATCAGGCCGGCCTCCTGCAGAAGCTGACCGCCGACCTGTCCCGGCTCAGCCCGCTGGAGCGCTTCTCACTGGTGAGCGATACGTGGGCGGCGGTGATCGCCGGCCGCTCGCCGGTGTCCGACTACGTGGGCCTGGCCCGTCTGCTCGGCGACGAATCCGATCCGGATGTCCGCCGCGCCGTCCTGGCCCCGCTGGGCCTGATCAACCGTTGCCTCACCGACGACGAGCGCCCCATCCTCCGGCGGTTCGTGCGCGAGCTGATGGGACCGGCGTTCACCCGTCTGGGCTGGACCCCACAGCCGGGAGAGGACGAGCGCACCGGAACCGGACGGGCCGATCTGCTCCTGGTGCTCGGAACGCTGGGTGACGACCCGGCGGTGCAACGTCAAGCGGCCGACTACCACCAGGCCTATCTCGCCGACCGCTCGTCGGTCACCGCCGACCTGGTCGACGCCCTCGTGGCGGTGGTGGCTCACGCCGGGGGCGAGGAGGACTTCGAAGCGTTCTTGGACCGCTTCCAGCATCCGTCCACGCCCCAGGAAGAGGTCAGATACCTGTTCGGTCTCACCCGCTTCCAGGATCCCGATCTGCTCGTGCGCACGCTGCAGCTGTGCCTCTCGGGCCAGGTGCGGACCCAGAACGCGCCGTACGTGATCGAGAGTCTGCTGGCCAGCCGGGTGGCCGGCCCGATGGCCTGGGCGTTCGTCGAGGACCACTGGGACGAGATCAACGAGCGATTCCCCGACAACAGCATCCCCCGGATGCTGGAGGGGCTGGGGCAGCAGGCCGACGAAGAGCTGGCCGCCCGGGCCAGGGATTTCCTCGACGCTCACCCGGTCCCGCAAGGTGAGAAGTCGGTGGCCCAGACCGTCGAACGCATGGATGTGAACGTGGCCTTCCGTCGCCGGGAGGCCGCCGGCCTGGCCGCCGCCCTGACTCCTGACCCCGGGGCCATGGCGTACTAGTTCCTCGTCAATGCCAGAAATGATGAGTTTCGGCGCTGGCCAGAACGTTCCTAATCGCCCAAACTC
>CAXMLU010000257.1:0-2871 GCA_964194255.1 uncultured bacterium | reverse complement strand
GGAGATGTGTAAAAGAGACGGGCTTCTGCGCCGCCGGGAGCCTCTTCGACGCGAGCCAGGATCGCGTCGACGGTCTCGTCCGGTTTCTGGTCGGAGTTGTCCAGCCACAGTCCGAGCCGAGGTGTTCCCTCGAGCAGCGCCCGGTGGAGCTGGTCGATGGTGTAACCGCCCTCGGGGTAGCCGGACTTATTCCTCGCGGCCTCGCGTACGGCAACCACGTCTGGGCGGGGATGCAGCACGACGACATAGCGGGGTCGGGCGTGGAGCTGTTCGACGACGTCGCCCAATTCGGCGAAATAGAGGTCTTGCAGGACAGCCGTGAACCCGGCCGCGGCGTACCGGTCGGCGACGGCCGCGTCCAGCTCGTGCCGCAGACGAAGTTGCGCCCAGGATTCGTCCCGCCCATCCGGCGACATGTCCTCACGGCCCGACACAACCATGCGGCGGAAAACGTCGCCTCGGATGTGAACGCCGCGCCGGAAACGGCGCGCGAGCAAATCGGCAACAGTGGACTTGCCCGCCGCCGAAATGCCCGTCACTACTACTACGGCACCTGCCTCGATTCGCTCGCCCGTCATCGTCGCCACGCTATCGACGGCCTATTCCCCCCGCCCTCCGAATTTCGCCGTCGGCCGCCGACCGCACCGGCGCGGGTCTCGGTAGTACGCTCAGGTAGGTTCTTTGGCAGCTGGAGGGGCTCACCGTCGTGCTTGCACCGGACGAGTTGGCGAACGGGGCCCGGCCAGAGAAGAAGCGAGCCATATCGACATGGTTCGTCGCCGCCCTCGCCGCGTTGCTCGCCCTCGCCTCCATAGCCGTCGCTATCGCCGCTCGCGACCACCATCACGTGTCACAGCGGCTCAAGGTCGTGCAACAGTTGAAGCCCGCGGCTCCTTCGGTGGCGACCGGTTCCACCGACCTGATCGTGGAATCGAGTTCCTTCACCAGCGAGGGAAGCCGGGCGCCCCTGCCGGCCAACATGGTGACCGTGGTCAGCGCGGTGCCCGGGGTCGGGTCGGTGCGGGGGGTCGTGCGAGGTTTCGCCCGCGTGGGCTCGACGACGGGTAGCCCGATGGCCTCCTCGCCGTGGAATGGCCGACTGCTGCCCACGGTCGTCGTTTCGTGGGACGGGGGCTACTTCCAGCTGACCGCTGGCCGCGGCCCGGCCGGGACGGGGGAAGTCGCCGTTGACGCCCAGGTCGGCCAGATGCTGGGCATCAAGGTCGGCGCGGTAATTCAGGCCGAGGGCTCGGGACCACCTCTGAGCGTCGTCGGCATCTTCTCCCTCCGCGCAACCCCCGATTTCCCCCGGGTGAGCCTGCTGGCCGCGCCGGTGGACGACGCCCAGAGGTTGACGGGCACGGCGGGATTCACGCGGCTGGACGTGACGGTGGCCAAGGGCCAGGACGTGGAAGTGGTGCGTGAGGCCGTCGCCTCGCGACTGGCTGCCGGCTTCAGCGTCGTTGGCGTCAGCCGGCTGGGAACGCTCGAGGAACTGCAGGACGAACTCCTCATCCAGCGGGCGTATTTCGACCTGTTAAGCCCAGACGGGGCCATCCGGACCGCAGCCGTGCAGGGCGGGCAGGACAACGCGGCCAACGAGGCGCTCTACCAGCGGTATGCGCAGGCGGCCAGCGAGGCCACTCTTTGGATCCAGCGCTTCACGTTCACGGACGCCGACCATGCCCAGATCGTCTACGCCGTCTATTGGATGTCGGGGCGTTCACCGATCATCGCCGATCCACAACCGGGCGCGGCCGTGCGCGTCGGCGGCCTGTGGAAGATTGCCACGGCGACGTGGTGCAACCTGGCCAACGTCATAGGCCAGCCGTGCACGACGCAGGACGGGGTTCCACCCCCGACGCCCAGTCCCCCGGCCGGGTGGGACGCCCCGTCCACGCAAGCAGGTGCGGTAGCCGCCTTTCGCACCATCGCCGATCCCACCGCGACCCTCGCCCAGCGGGTGGCCGCCGTCGTAGACGGCGATGCCCAGCGTCAGGTGATCGCCGCCGGGCTCAACCGGGACGCCCTCCACGCCGGCCACGTCAACTTCTCGATCAGCGGGGTCCGCTCCCGCGGCGCCGGTCAGGTGGACGTTCTGTACTCGCTGACCGTCTCGGACGCCAGCGGCCTGGACACGCCCTACCCGCTGATTGGCCAAGCCGTGCTCATCCAAGGGGGGTGGAAGGCGAGCGGGAGCTATGCCTGCGGACTGGCGGCCCTCGCCGGTCAGAGCTGCGGGCCTGTCGCCCCGTGACACGCCCCTAACCCTTACCGAGGCGAGCCCTTGCCGCGCACCTCGAGCGCGGTGTGCTGGTTGTGCGGCGTGATCACGATTTCGGGTAACCCAGCGCAGACCTTTCCAGCCACGCCCCGTCCGTCTCGCGTGGCCGCATCTACAGTTCGCGCGGTTCGGCGGCGGCCGCACGCAGGACGATGTCAAGGAGACCAGGGAAGCGGGCTTGGAGCTCGTCTCGCCGCAACGTGTAGAAGCGGCGCGTACCCCCGTCTCGAAATTCCACGATGCCGGCCTCGCGGAGCACCTTATAGTGATGACTCCCCGTTGACTTGCTCACCGGAAGACGGAGGTCCACGCAGGCGAGCCCGCCGTTCGCCCGGTCCAGGAGCTGGACGATCTGGAGCCGCACGGGATCCGACAGCGCGTGCAGCACGTCGACCAGCTCGGGCTCGTCAGGTGCAGGAGCGGGCAGGTCCATAGTCAGGCTCCACTATGCCGCCTCAAAGGCAGCCGGCGCCTCCTCCGCCTCCTCGACCGGCGCCGGCCGGAGCAGCCAGGCCACCAGGCTTGAAGCGAGCAGCGCGACGACGACGGTAACGGTGAGGGTGGCGTCGAAGGCATGCACGTAGGAC
>CAXMLU010000256.1:0-12291 GCA_964194255.1 uncultured bacterium | reverse complement strand
CCGGCACCGACAGGCAGGAACGGCGGGGAAGGTCACGGGTGCGGGCGGACATGGTGAGAATGCTACGGGCGCCCCTCCACCCGCTGCCAAGTCAAACCATCGCCGGCGACGCTTTTGAGAAAGGGTTCGGGATCCAGGGCCTGCGCGGGGGTCAACGCCCCGGCCCCACCCACCTGAAGGGCCGCCTCCACGAGGAACCGGGCACCGACGGCGTAGACGTCGTTGCCCTCAACCAGCACCGCCGCCCGCCGCCGGCCGGCCCGAGCCTCGGCCAGGACGCGGAAGCGAGCCCGCCTCCGCACCGGCTCGGACGGGCCCGGAGGGAGCATCTTGATGAACGGCTCGACCACCGGTTTGAGCATGGCCACGCCCGTCTTCACGGGACGCATGAGTTTGCCCACCGCGCCCAGCGTGGCGCCCAGCGAGTCGATGACCGCCGACGCCTGAAGGAAGGCGGCGGTCGGGTCGTTGACGACCAGCACGGTCGCCACCTGGGCGTGGGGAAGCCAACGGGGGACGGTCACCCGCTCGCCCCACGGGATCTCGATTCCGCCCTTCTCCCCGTCGGGAAAAGCAATGCGTCGCCTCTTCGGTATCAGGCTCATCGACCCGGCAGTGCCAAGGGCCGTGCGAGCCGTTCCTCGCGACGGAACCATCCCAGCCAGCTCGTAGGTGATCGTCACCTCGTCAACGCCGACCGTTCCCAAATCGGCGACGGCCACAGCGGTGGCCAGGTCGCCGGGCACGTAGTCGAAGCCGCAGGCCGGCACGAGCGGGACTGACGCACGAGAGAACCGGTCGTAGACCTCAGCCATGAACGCCGGCTCGCCGGTCGAGTCGACATAGGCCACTCCGGCCTCGGCCGCGGCTTCAACGACGGGAAGGCCCAGGTCGGCGAACGGGCCCACCGTATTGATCACGGTGCTCATCCCATCGAAGAACGCCTCGAGGCTCTGGCGGTCGGTGACGTCCACGGCCACCGCTCCAGGCACCGCCTGCGGCCGTCGTGCGCCCAGCCGGTGCGGAAGACCACGGCGAGTCAGCTCGGCCGCGACCAGCCGGCCGATATACCCCGTCGCCCCCAACAGGCCGATCACCATGCGGTCACGCCGCCGTTTCCTCCAGGTCGGCGGGGAGCAGCGACTCGGTGATGAGGCGAAGGAAGCGCTCGGGCCGCCCGCCCACGAAGCTCCGGCACAACGCCAGTCCCTCGATGTAACAGGTGACGTACGCCCGCCAGGTTGGGTCGGTGAGGAACTCGATCGCCTTCTCCGCCCTCCGCCGTGACAGCAACGACCACCGGGCGACGAAGTCGATGACCTCCTCGACCCCCCTGCCCTCCTCGTGGAGAAGCAGCGCGGCGTTACCCCGGACGCGTGACAGCGCTTCGCCGGCATGGGACACGGCGGCCACCACCTCGGCGTCATAGCGGATACCGAGCGGGCGGAGATGATCGGCGACCACTGCCTCCGGACGCAGGCCGAGCAAGACCTCGAGGCCGAGGTCAGCGAGGCCCTCGGCCAACAGGCACTGCGGGGTGCCGACGAGGAAGATCGTCTCCTCCAGGTGGTTGCGCTGCCGGACCAGACCCGCCTCCTTGCGCGAGTGCTCGGTGTGATGACCCGGGTAGGCCTCGTGGGCAACCAGGTGGGCCAGGCCGGGGCTGAGGACCGGCAGGTCGACGTTGATCACGACCCGGCTGTGGAGGCCACCGAGGTAATAGTTGAAACCCGCCCACGGCTTATTGGTCACCAGATCGAAATCGATGTGCTCCCCATCGGGCAGACCGAAGAGATCGGCCGTGCGCTGGCGAAGATCCTCGGCGAGCGAACCGATAGCCGGTCTCAGCTTGTCGGGGGGGATGGCCTGAGCCTCACGCCACTGGATGTACCGCTCCCCGAGGGGACCGGAGCCCGGCAACGCCTGATCCAGCTCTCGATGGGCGAGGGCCAACTCGTCCTCGGAAATGCGCTGAGGCCTGACCCCGTAACAGGACTCCACCTCGTCGGAGTATCGGACCGGCCGGCCGTCGAGGATGGCGGCGCTGGTCCGCAGTCCCTCCACCTGGCCGGCCATCCAGCGCCGACGGCCGGCGTCGACATCACCGGCGTCGACGCCGGAACGAAGGTCGGCGAGCAGGCGACGGGCCTGCTCCTCGAGGGCGCCAGGCGGCTGAGGCGGTCCGTGCGCGGCCCGGTCGGCCAGGTCGGCGGGACCGTAGTACGCGTCGACGAAGCCCTCGATGTGGCGCCCCAGAGCCAACCCGAGCCCGAGATATCGCTGAACGAGGTCGGTCACCACCGGCCGGACGCTACCCGGCGCGGCGGAGTAACTCGGGAGCCACCAGACAGGCCGCACGGAGGAGCGCCGCCGTCGGCGCTTCGAGACCCGCCGGTCCGACCACCACGTCGAAGAGCTCGCCGGGCACCAGTTCTTCGCCCCGCTCCCACGGCTCGTCGGTCCGCTCGTCCATCCGGGCGAGCATGGCGTTCCAAAGTTCGGATGGCAGCACCCGCCCCACCCCCGCCACCGCCCATACCGGGACCCCGGCCAGCCGCGCCACCGCCGCCACAGCATGCGAACCGGCCGCCGCCAACACCCCGGTCGGACCGGCGGCCAGGGCCTCGAGCAGGACCACGTGAGAGACGACGGCGGCGGCCGCCGCGCCCTGGTCCGAGACGGCGACGGCGTCGGTGTCGACCGCCAGCAGACGGTGGGCGAGGCTGGAACCGTCCCCTCCGCCGTCGACGATCAACGCCTCGAGGTCTCCCCGCCGGCGAAGGGCGGACGCGATCAGGTCGGGCCAGCCGACCAGGGTGATGGTCGCATCCTCGGGTAACGCGGCCGCCAAGATCCCGGAGGTGGGGTCGCCGTCCAACTCCGCGGCCACCGCCCGCGCCTCTCCGGCGGCATCGCCGGCTGTGAGCACGCGAGCCACCAACGACCAAAGGGGCCCGCACGTCGGATGCCGGTCCACGAGCCGACGGCAGGATGGCACCAGGCCGATGGGATCGCTGGCCAGGGCGGCGAGAGCGCCCGCCGTCTCTTGAGCCAGGAGGGAGGGGTCCGCGCCGCTGGCGCGGGCAACGTACCGCAGCCGCTCGATGGGGTGCACCGAACTCGACGTTACCTCAGGTCGGCTTGACCACCATCAGGAGGAGGACGACGGTAACCAGAAGGAAGTTGATGCCGGCGGCGAGAGCAATCCGCTGCTCCAGAGCGGCGATCTCGGCCGCCGGGGGCGACGCAGAGCGCAACAGGGCGTTGATCTTCCGATGGGTGGGGAAGAGCACGGCGTGGGCGATCCCGACCATGACGACATACAGGACCAGCGAAACCGACACCCACATTTGCGAGAACTTGTACACCTTGTCGCTCATACCGATGAGGGCGAAGCCGAGTAGCGGCACGATATAGATGGCGATCATGGCCACCTTGCGGCTCACGAAATCGTTCACCTCGGAGACGGCCGCCCATTCCGCACCGCCCCGCTTGCGACCCTGCTGGGCGTACACGCCGTTGAGAAACACACCACCGAAGCCGAACACAACGGCCAGGATGTGCAGAGCCTCAACGACCTGATATACGCCGCTACTGGGATTCAACGTGCCGATGAGCACGGGCTCACCCTTTCGGTGTCGGGGAAAGTTCTTCCGCGGACACTAGCTGGGCTACCTTTCCCCGCCGTGGCAACCGATCCACCGCCCGGCCTGGTCCTGACCCCGTTGAACGGGCAGGGCCGCACCGTGGACCAGCTGCTCACGACCTTCCACCTCCTGTTCGTCGCCCTCGATCCGTTTACGGACCAGAGCGCGTGGATCCTGCCGACGGCCGGGCGAATCCTGCACGTGTTTCAGGAAGCGGACTGCCGCGTGGCCTGGCTGGTCACCGGCACTCCGGCCGAATGCCGGATGTTCCTCGGCCCTCGCGCCGACGAATTCCTGACGTTCGCCGATCCCGACCGGGTGGCGGTGAAGGCCTTCGGATTACAGCGGCTGCCCGCCATCGTGCACGTGGGCATGCACGGCAAGGTGGTCAGCGCGGCTGAAGGTTGGCATCCCATGGAATGGCGCAAGGTGACCGACGAGGTGGCGCGGATCACCAGCTGGGGGGCGCCCAAGTTCCCCGGGCCACGCGATCCGGGCGCCTTCGAGGGCTCCGCCGCGCTGGGCTAGCTCGCCTGCTACTTGACGATGCCGCCCCGGGTCATGGCCTCGACGTCGAGTGCCTTATCTACCTCGGCCTCCGACATCAGGCCGCGCTCGAGCACGACCGTACGAAGGTCCTTGCCCTCGGCGAGCGACGCCTTGATGACCTTGGCCGCCTCCTCGTAGCCGATGTACGGGGTCAACGCCGTGCCTATGGCCGGCGAGGACAACGCGTAGGTTCGACACCGGGCCACATCGGCCTCGATGCCCACAATGCACCGGTCGGCGAAGATCCGGCTTACCGACGCCAGGAGTCGAATCGACTCCAGGAGGTTGCGGGCCATGACCGGGAGCATGACGTTGAGCTCGAGGTTCCCGGCCGCACCGCCGAACGCCACCGCCGCATCGTTACCGAACACTTGGGCCACGACCTGGCACACCGCTTCGGGGACAACCGGATTGACTTTGCCCGGCATGATCGACGAGCCGGGCTGGAGGTCGGGGAGATGGATCTCACCCAGCCCGGTCCGCGGCCCACTGGACATCCAGCGCAGATCGTTGGCGATCTTGTAGAACGACACGGCGATCGTGCGCAGAACGCCCGACGCCTCGACCAAACCGTCTCTGGCCCCCTGAGCTTCGAAGTGGTCGCGGGCCTCGGTGAGCGGCAGACCAAGCTGCTCGGCCAGCCTCTTGATGACGGCCCGGGCGAAACCCTTCGGGGCGTTGATGCCCGTACCGACGGCGGTTCCGCCGAGGGGCAACTCGGCGACGCGTGGCAACGCCGCCAAGATGCGCTCGATGCCGCGCTCGATGGCTGACGCGTAGCCGCCGAACTCCTGGCCGAGGGTCACCGGGGTGGCGTCCATTAGGTGGGTACGTCCGGACTTCACGACCGACTTGAACTCGCGCTGCTTCTTTCGCAGTGCTTTGGCCAAGTGCTCGAGGGCGGGGACGAGGTCGTTGACCAGCTCCTGGGCGGCGGCCACGTGGATGGCGGACGGGAACATGTCGTTTGAGGACTGCGACGCGTTCACATGGTCGTTCGGATGGACGGGGCGGCCGAGGAGCTCCGCGGCCAGAGTGGCCAGGACCTCATTCATGTTCATGTTCGTGGATGTGCCCGAGCCGGTCTGGTACACGTCCACCGGGAACTCCGCGTCCCAGTCACCCGCGGCCACCTCTTGGGCGGCGGCGGCGATGGCATCGGCGATGCCCTTGTCCATACCGGGCACTTTGAGCTTCAGATTGACCTGAGCCGCCGCGCCCTTGAGCCGAGCCAGCGCGGCGATCAGCGAGCGCTCGATGCGCAGACCCGATATCGGGAAGTTCTCGACCGCGCGCTGGGTTTGCGCCGACCATTTGGCGTTCACGGGCACCCGGACGTCGCCCATGGAGTCGTGCTCGGTGCGGTACTCGGTCATGCGGCGATGCTAGTTGGCCCGCTTTTGGTCCCTATCCCACCGGTGGGGCAAGCTCCTCGGCTCGGCGGGAGCCCCGCCGCGGCCGGGCGCGGGCGCCCAGGTGCAGTTTTCGGCCAGGTGCACGTATCCTCAAGTCAATGCGGTTGGGATTGATGATCGGGGCGACGGCCAGCGGCAACGCCATCGATGGATTCATTGACGAGGTCAGGCGGGCGGCGGAGGAGGGCTTCGCGTCCGTGTGGACCGCACAGCTGATGGACGCCGATGCCGTGACACTTTGTGCGCTGGCCGGCCGGGAGGTGCCCGGCATCGAGTTGGGGACGGCCGTCGTCCCCACCTATCCCCGTCACCCCTTGACCCTGGCCAGCCATGCCCTCACCGCACAGGCCGCGTGCCGCGGTCGGTTCGTGCTCGGTATCGGGACATCGCATCAGGTCGTGATCGAAACCGCCTTCGGCATGTCGTTCCAGAAGCCGGCCAGGCATATGGAGGAATACCTCGCCATCTTGCGACCGGCCTTGCGCAGCGAGCAGGTGTCCTTCCACGGCGAGGCCCTTTCGGCGAACACCTTCGCACCGATCCGCGTCAGTGGCGCCGACCCCTGCCCCGTACTCGTCGCCGCCCTCGGCCCACGGATGTTGAAGCTGGCCGGCGAAGTGGCCGACGGCACCATCACCTGGGTCACTGGAGCGGCCACCCTGGCTGACCACACCGTCCCGACCATCTCCCAAGCCGCGGCGGCCGCCGGCCGGCCGGCCCCCCGGATCGTCTCCGGCCTCCCCGTGTGCGTCACCGAGGACCCTGATGGCGCCCGGCAGCATGCCGCTAAGGCCTTTGCCATCTACGGCCAGCTCCCCTCGTACCGGGCCATGCTCGACCGTGAGGGCGCGGCGGGGCCGGCCGACGTCGCTATCGTCGGCTCGGAGGCAGATGTGACCAAAGGGTTAGAAGCCCTCGCCGATGCCGGCGCCACCGACTTCATCGGCGTGCTCTTCGGCAGTGCCGAACAACAGACGCGTACCCGCCAGCTCCTGCTGTCGATGCGGTAGAGCGAGCTTCGGCACATGGCCGCCGGGGGGGCGCGCAGGGCACGGGCAGGCGACAGCGCGGAGTTGGTGCGCCTGGCCGCGCTGATGTACACATCGATGGATATCGACGCCAGTGGCCGCGAATGGCAGGAGTCCGCGCTGGACAACGCCCGTCACCGGTTGGCGACCGGCGAGATGGCCGCCTGGGTGGTCGACGGCGACGAACCGGGCCGGCTGGTCTCGGCCGCGGCGGTGACCGTGGCCCAGCGCCTTCCGGGACCGCGCAATCCGTCCGGTCGGGCTGGCTACATCCAGTGGGTGTACACCGAGGCCAGCCATCGCCGCGCCGGTCTGGCCCGCCAGATTATGAGCGGCCTCCTGACCTGGTTGGCGGAGCAGCAGGTCACTCTCGTCGAGCTCCACGCCACGTCGGAAGGCGAAGGGCTGTATCGCTCGATCGGCTTCGCCGATCCTCCCAATGTCCAGTTGGTGTTCCGCGCATGAAGGCCAAGGCGATCACCGGAGTGCTGGTCGCCGCGGTCATCGTGTTCGCGACCGCCGCGCCGACCATACCGAGCGGCCTCGACTACCAGCCGATGCCGCGCGCGCAGCTCGATCGCATCCTGAGGTCGGCAACCGTCAAGCTCGTCGCCCTCGGCTGCGATCTCAGCGTTCGCAACGGGACGGCTGTCGCCCTCGGTAGCGGCCGCCTCATCACCAACAAGCATGTCGTCGACGGCTCCCGCCAGGTGGACGCCATTCCCGATGTCGGTCCGTTCACTGCCGGGATCACGACGGTGAGCCAGAGCCGGGTCGATCTGGCCACGGTCCGCTCGCCTGGTCTGAACCTCGAGGGCATCCCGCTCGCCACTGCGGATCCGTCCCGCGGCGCGTCGGTGACCATCGCCGGCTATCCCGGCCAGGAAAATCTCACCATTGGGACGGGCAAGGTCGTCGACTACGTCGACGGAACGACCGTCGATCAGGCGGTGCCGGTCATGCGCCTCGCCGCGGTCGCCCGGCCAGGCATGTCCGGCGGACCGGTGCTGGATGGACGCGGCCATCTGGCCGGGATTCTGTTCGGGGCCCAGATGCCGAGCGGCTTCGTGCTCGCCATTCCCGCGTCCGCACTGCGGGCTCTGCTGGAGCGCCCCGATTCGTTCGTGACCCGCCGATGTTGAACACGCCAACCCCTTTCCCCTAATACTGACGGGCGATGCGAGCGGTCACCATCTCAGAGGGCAGGATCGTCGTGGCCGACCGGCCCGACCCGGTGCCCGGTCACGGCCAGGTTCTTGTGCGGGTGCAGGCCGCCGGGATCAACAACGCCGATCTCCTGCAGCGGGCCGGCCTCTACCCGCCGCCCCCCGGGATCCCGCCCGACATCCCCGGCATGGAGCTGGCCGGCGAGGTCGTCGAACTCGGCCCGGACGCAGTGCGCTTCGGGCTGGGCGACCGGGTGATGGCGGTGGTCGGGGGGGCCGCCCAGGCCGAGCTGGCCGTGGTCCACGAGCGAGCGGCCATGCCCGTACCCGACGGTGTCCCCTGGGATGCGGCAGGAGGCTTTCCCGAGGCCTTCACCACTGCTCACGACGCCCTGTTCACCCAATGCGGGCTGGTCATGGGCGAGCGGGTCGCCGTGTCGGGCGCGGCCGGCGGGGTCGGGACGGCCGGGGTGCAGCTGGCGGCGGCGGCCGGCGCTCGGGTCACGGCCACGGTTCGCAACCCGGCGCTGCGGGACCGCGTGGCCGCGCTCGGCGCGTCCGGCGCGGTGCGGGTGCTTGACCCCGCCGAATTCCGGAATGTGGGACCCTACGACGTCATCCTGGAGTTGATCGGCGGGCCGAACATGGCCGACAACCTGGCGGCTTTGGCGCCGACCGGCCGGATCAGCGTCATCGGCGCCGGCGGTGGAGCCCAAGCCGAGATCAACCTGCTGGCCCTCATGCAGATCCGTGGCGTGATACGTGGCTCGACCCTGAGGCCCCGGCCCCTCGAGCAGAAGGCCGACGCGGCGCGCCGGGTGGAGCGGTCCGTCCTCCCGCTGCTGGCCGCCGGCCGGATCGAGGTCCCGATTGAGGCCACCTTCACGCTGGACGCCGCCGCGGACGCCTACGAGCGGTTCGCGGCCGGCGCCAAGTTCGGCAAGATTGTGCTTGTCGCCTGAGTTCGGGTTTCCGCTCGTCGCCTAACATCCGCCGCCGTGCCCGACCTCTCCGCCGACGAGTCCCGCCGGCTCGCGCTGTGGGGTCAGGGACTCATCGGGGCAGCAGACCGGCGGGGAGGACCGGCCGGCGTCCTTCGCCATCTCGGGGCCGTGCAACTCGACACCATTTCGGTGCTGGCCCGGAGCCATGAGCTGGTGCCGTATGCCCGCCTGGGCCCGATCGGCCGCGCAACGGTGGAGCGCGCCTATTGGGGGACGCCCCACCGAGGCTTCGAGTACTGGGCCCACGCCGCATGCGTCCTTCCCCTGGAGTCGTGGCCGTGGTTCGCCTTCCGCCGCCGGCGCATGCGGGTGCGGGGCTGGCGACGGGGGGCGGCGGACTCCGGATGCGCCGAGGTCCTCCGCCGCCTCGCCGACCTCGGTCCGATCACGACCGCCGAGCTGGGCGGGGCCAAGGCGGGCGGCGACTGGTGGTCGTGGTCACCGCTCAAGATCGCCGTCGAGCGGCTGCTCGCTTGGGGCGAAGTGGTCTGCGTCGAGCGGCGCGGCTGGCGTCGGGTGTACGACCTCGCCGAGCGGGCCATCCCGGCCAAGCTGCTCGCCCTCGACCCATCGGACGACGAATGCCGCCGGGTCCTGATGACCGCCGCCGGCGCCGCCCTGGGCGTGGCGACGGTCCGGGATCTCGCCGACTACTACCGGCTCGGGATGGCCGAGGCGACGGCCGCCGTGGGCGACACCGGGCTCGTCCCGACCCGCGTCCGGGGGTGGGATCAGCCGGCATGGGCCGATCCGTCCGCCCTGGAGGCATTGTCCGGCGGGGAGATCCGGGGGAGGCATCGGACCACCCTGTTGTCACCGTTCGATTCTCTGGTGTGGGACCGAGCCAGAACCGAGCGCGTTTTCGGTTTCACCCATCGTCTCGAGGCGTACGTCCCGGCTGCGAAACGGGTGCACGGCTATTTCGCCATGCCGCTACTCGCCGGCGGCCGGCTGGTCGGCCGGATCGATCCGGCGCGAGAGAAGCGGGGCCGATATGGAGCGACGCTCGTGGCCCGGCGGGTCACCCTCGCCGGCCCGGCGACCGTTGCCGCCGCCGCCACCGCCTTACGGGAGGCGGCGGCGTGGGTGGGTTGCAGCGGGGTATCGCTACCGGACGGTGCCGTCACCTCCCCCGCCATCGAGTCACTGCTGCGGGCGGCCCTGAACCGTTAAGAGGACGCGTGGAAGACCCCAACCCGCTGCGAGGGATGGCGCGTGGCCGACGTCGCCGCTCACGTGGTCGGCTCGATGACCGACGTGGTGTCCGGTCGACTGGATGGGCTCGGCTCGCCCGAGGTGACGGCCCGCGAGGTGGCCGAGCGCGACGGTCGTTCAGCCGGCGAGCTTCTCGACGAGCTCACGCAGAGCCGCAAACAAGCCGCCGACCTGCTGGCGCTGTTCGATGATGCGGCCTGGGAGGCGTCGTCACCGGGCGGCTACTCCGGCACGCTTGGCCAAGGGGTGGAAGCCCTCTGGTACGACACGTGGGCGCACCACGACGACATTGCCGCCGCCCTCGGCCGACCGACCCGGCGGGGCCCGGGACTGCGGGCGGGTGTCCATCACATCGCCGACGTCCTGACCCAGCATGGTTGGGGGCCCGCCACCCTTTCTCTTGCGGGCCTCGAACAGGTGCCGGTGAGCGGCGGCGGCCCGGCTATCGCGGCCGATCCGCTCGCCTTCGTGCTCGTCGCCAGCGGGCGCGCCGATCCCGCCTCGCTCGGACTGGACGAGACCGTCAACATCTACCGCTGACCGTCACCACCCGAGGGTCGGCTGAAACGACGGGGGTGACGCCGAAGCGGGCGGTCGTGCCTGACTGATCCGGCTGGCCGCGGCTGGCCGCGACGGGGACGTACCGCCGGCGGCCCGGACCATGCCGCGCACGCGGGCCGACAGCGCCTTCTGCTCGGCGGCCGGCAGGTACGACCGCTTCCCGTACCGCTGCTCGTACGATGCCACCAGATCGGGCCGAGCCCCCGCCAGCCACCCGAGGTAGTGCTCCCGCACTCCGGGTCGCAGATGCAGCGACACCGCCGCGATCGACACCGCCCCGGCGTCGACGCACGCCTCCACCACCTCGCGTAGCTGAGCGGTCCGGTCGGACAGTCCGGGCAGCACCGGCGCCACCAGCACCCCGCACTCAACGCCCGCCTCGTTAATGCGACGCACGGCCGCCACCCGTTGCCGCGGCGGAGGCGTCCCGGGCTCGGTGAGCTTCCATACCTCGTCGTCCAGCGTGCCAATCGAGAGGTTGACCCGCACGGTGGTGCGCCGCGCTGCATCCGCCAGCAGGGCGAGGTCGCGCAACACCAGCGTCGACTTGGTCAGGATCGAGAACGGGTTGCCGTGCTCGGCCAGGATCCGGACCACGCCTTGCGTGAGGTGGTACTTCCCTTCACAGCGTTGGTACGGGTCGGTGTTCGTGCCCATGGCGATGGCGTGGCCGGCCCATCGCCGTCCGGCCAGCTCGGCCCCCAAACGTTCGACGGCGTTGATCTTGACGACGATTCGTCGCTCGAAGTCCTCGCCGAGGCCAAGTCCGAGGTATTCGTGCGTGGGCCGGGCGAAACAGTACGTGCACGCGTGACTGCATCCTCGGTAGACATTGATGGTGTGCCCGAACGGCATCCGGGCGCTGGCCGGTACCTCGTTGATGATCCGGCGAGCGTTCACGTGGAGAAACTCCATGCCCCGGAACTCGCCCGTGCCGATGTGACGGTCAACCAGATCGTCAGGATCGAACAGTTCGGCCTGGTCACCGTGATCCCCGGCCAATCGCCATCGCAGTTCATCGGTCATGACCTCATTCTAGCGAACATATGTTCGACTGTCAGCGGAGAGGCCAGGAACTAGCGTCCGCACATGATCCGACTTGGTCTGCAGATCCCGAGTTTCACGTTCGCCGGCGTTGGCGACGATCAGCTTTTCGAGCGGGTCGCGGAAATCGCGGTGACGGCCGAGGAGTCAGGCTTTGACTCCGTGTTCGTGATGGATCACTTCTACCAGTTGCCGATCTTGGGACCGCCGTCGTTGAACATGCTCGAGAGCTACTCGCTGCTCGCCGCCCTTGCCGCTCGTACCTCCAGGGTCAATCTCGGGGCGCTGGTCACCGGCGTCACGTATCGCAACCCGGCCATCCTGGCTAAGTCCGTCACCACGCTCGACGTGATCTCTGGTGGCCGGGCCATCCTTGGGATCGGCGCCGCCTGGTATGAGCTGGAACACGACGCGTACGGGGTCGACTTCCCGCCGGTGCGCGAGCGGATGGACCGCCTCGAGGAGGCGCTGAGCATCTGCCGCGGCATGTTCACGCAGGAGACCACCACGTTTGACGGTCGCTACTTCCGCACGAATCAGGCCCTCAACAGTCCTCGGCCCATTCGCCCCGACGGCATCCCGATCATGGTGGGAGGCGGCGGCGAACGACGCACCCTCCGGGCCGTCGCCAAATACGCCGACATCTGCAACCTCTTCGGCTC
>CAXMLU010000255.1:0-3768 GCA_964194255.1 uncultured bacterium | reverse complement strand
CCCGTACTCCCCGTCGTCAAAGAAGCGCTGCACGCCGGTCACGGTAACATGACGTGGGCGTCAGTAAACAAGGCACAACACAAAGGTTGCACCTCCGAGTGCTGATACCTAGTATTGTTAGGTATGCGAGGCGAAGCGCTGAAAGGGCACCTCGACCTGCTGCTGTTGGCGACGGTCGGCGATGGCCCCGCCCATGGGTACGGGGTGTGCGAAGAACTTCGGCGGAGGTCGGGGGGCGCCCTGGATCTGCCGGAAGGGACCGTCTATCCGGCGCTGCACCGCCTCGAGGCGGCCGGACTGCTCGCCAGCACCTGGTCGGCCGAAAGCGGCCGGCGGCGACGCGCGTATCGGCTAACTCGCCGGGGCCGGACGGCGTTGGCGGACCAGCAGGAGGAATGGCGCCGCTTTGCGGGCATCGTGAGCGACGTCGTCGAGGGAGGACCGTGCCCGAGCCCAGCCTGATATCTGCCTACCTGGCTGATTTGGGCGCGGCACTTCAACTCCCCCGCCGGTCCCGTCCGCGGGTGCTCGCCCAAACGCTCGACTATCTCCGCGACGCCACCGGCCAGATGATGCCTGACGGAGTCGAACCCATCGAGGCCGAACGTGGGACGATCGAACGGTTTGGTCCGGCCCAACTGGTCGCGGCCGCCTTTCATCGGCAGGCCGCATCTCGAGTGGTGCAAACATCGATCTTCAGCATTGCGCCGCGGCCCTGCTGGTGGTCCTCGCCCAGGCCGTCGGGTCCCCGCTGTTCTGGCAGGTCTCCGGCGGCGGACTGCGCGCCACCGGCCGCTGGCCGACCGGAGTCAAGGACGGCGTCATCCTGATATCGGATCTGCGAGCGATGGCCGACGTCATTGCCGTGGGCAGCCTCGCCGCGGCGGTCGGTGACCTCATCCGCCGGCGGCGGCAAGGATTCGTTCCCACCGCGGTACTCGACGGAGCCACCCCCGTCCCGCCGGTCGGGGTCTTGCGGGCTGCGGGCCGGCGGGCCGATCTGGTTACCTGGCAACCACGCCCGGCCGTCCGGGTGGCAACGGTGGCGACCTCGTGGGCGGGACCATCCGACCGCGGCACGATCGTCGTCGGCCGCTCGCTCAACGTGGTCGAGGGGCGCAAAAGTCACTTGCTACGGAAGGTCGCCCTCGGGTGGCTTATCGCCATGACCATGACGGTGTTGGCCAGTATGGGGGCGGCCTGGTGGCAACCGAGGCCGCCCGGCCGCAGACGGGCCAGCCCGACCAGGCCCGGCATGACGACCGCGTGACGTTACCGCTCATACCTAAACCGCGGCCGCGCCGCGCCGATCAGGGATTGTCTCGTCCCGCCGGTTCAACCCCCCCGAAGCCGGCGGGATGAGGCACAACCGCCGAGCGGCCGCGGCGCAACGCATGAACGGGAGCGCGCCTCTACCTTGTCCGAGTGAAAACGCCAGGCCAGCGCCTCGCGTCGGGGCGAGATTCCGACATCTTCGACTACGGCCCCGGCCTGGTCCGGCGGCGGGCCCGGCGCGGCCGGTCGCAGGCCACCGAGGCTCGGACCATGGACTATGTCCGAACCCACGGCTATCCAGTCCCGGCGATCGAGGAGATTAGTGACGACGGCACCGACCCGGTGATGGAACCCACCGACGGGCCGTCTATGGCCGACGCCATCGCCAGGAGACCCTGGATTGCGAGCGCAGGGCGCGGCGCTCGCCGGTCTACACCATCGCCTCCACGCGATTCCGAGTCCGGACTGGGTTCCCCAGGGACCGGGCATCACGGGACGTCCTTGCTTCATCTCGACCTGCATCCGCCCAACGTGATCGTCGGCGCGAGCGGGGCCGGTAACCATCGACTGGTGGAACGCGGCGAGCGGCGAGCGGGAACGGGGCGGCCGACGCCGCCGTGACGTGGATCCTGATGACTTCAGCGGAAATACCGGCCGGTCGACTGAAACGGACCGTCGAGGATTTCGGCCGTAACGTCCTGGCAAGAGCTTCCTGAGTCAATTCGACCTCACGTCGGTCAAGGCCCAGTTGCGCGAGATGTCGCGTGGAAAGTCTACGACGGCAACATGTCCGCCGCCGAGCAAGCGGCAATGTGGCGCTTGGCCGACGCCCAAGCTGGGGCCGAGCCCAGCGCGCCCATGATGGACACATGAAAACCACGTTGGCGGTCGGCATCGAAGGCGAGGCGAGATACACCGTGACCCGGGAGATGGCGCCTCCTCATCTCCCGAGGATCGTTCTGTCGACACCGTCGATGATCTCCCTCATTGAAGAAACCTGTCTGGTCACGGTCCAAGCGCACCTCGACGCGGGCGAGATCACCGTCGGCACCCACGTCTGCGTCAGTCACGACGCGGCGGCCGCCGAAGGCGAGGAGATCACGGTTCACTGCCGCCTTTTCTCAGATCGAGCGGAAGCGTCTGACGTTCGACGTGCAGGTCGATGCGTTCGTGGCCGGCTAAGCACGGGTGCCCATCAGCGGGCGGTTGTACTTCTCGACCGGATGGGTTAGGCGGGGTCAGTCGGCCGGACCGGCGACCAGCTTCATCGAAGCCGAATGCGACACCCGCGAGGCGTCGGTCCAATCGACCGTCACCTTGTCACCGGGATGGTGGCTGTACATCAGGGTGTGCAGCGATGCTAATGAGTCGACCTTCTGGCCGTTGACCGCGGTAATCGTGTCGCCGACCTTCAAACCCGCAGCGGCCGCCGGCAGCCCGGCCGTGACGTTAAAGACGACAGCCGTAGCGGTGGTCGAGTAGATCTTGACGCCAAGGATGCCGGGCAGCCCGATCCGCACGGTGCCGCTGGCCTTCCCCGACTGAATTTGCTGCGCAACGGTCATGGCGTGCCCGATCGGGATGGCAAACCCGAGGCTGCCTGACGAGATTCTCCGCCCGGTCGATGCGGCCGTGTTCATGCCTATGACCTGGCCGGCTCGGTTCACCAGCGGCCCACCCGAGTCACCAGGCTGCAAGGGGGCGTTGATCTGAATCAGACCGTTCAGCTGCTCCTGGTTCTGGCCGCCCGGATCGCTGGCGGTGATGGTCTGATTGGTCGCCACCACGGTGCCGGATACCACGCTCGGCTGGCCCCCAACCCCTCCGGCATTGCCAATGGCGACAACCGGATCGTCGACATTCACGGGCGCCGATTCACCGGTCGTGATGGGCTTGAGCCCCGAGGCATTGCGCAGCTGGATAACCGCGATGTCATCGGTCGCATTGGTGCCGACGACGGTGGCCGTATAGGTGCGGCCGGTGTCGACGACCGTGGCCGTGATCGACGTGGATTGATCAATGACGTGGTTGTTCGTAAGCACCAGACCGGAGGAGGAGATGACCATGCCGGTCCCCGCCGCTGACGCGTGCGCGAGGCCGAGCTTGGTGTTGATGTCCACCACGCCCGGGTCCACCTTGGCCGCCAATGCGGAAGCCTCGGGAGAGGTGCCGGTGCCCGGCGTGGTCGGGGCCGAGCCGCCGCCGGTGGACGGGCTGGTTTGGTTCGGGATCAGCGGAACTTGGGGAGGAGCGAGGGCGCGCGATGCGGCCGGGTCGTGTAGGAGGGCACCACCGGCGGCCGCGCCGATCAGCGCGGCCACCAAGGCGACCGCGATGGTGACGAAGATGCCGACGCGGCGCGGGGGCGAAGCCATGGGAGCCAGCGCGGTGGGAAGCGGCCAGGCCGGCGGCGCCTGCCACGGGGGCGGCGGCGGTTGCCACGGGGGGGCGGAGGGCACGCTCCACGAGCCCAACGGGGGCGGCGGGGGCGGC
>CAXMLU010000254.1:0-6438 GCA_964194255.1 uncultured bacterium | reverse complement strand
CCCGCCATGGCGTCAGATCAAGCCTCGGGTAACGCTCGCTGGTCTCATCGAGAAGGGCCGTATCCCATATCGGATGACCGGGCGCCGGGAAGCCGAACAGTTCCAGCTCTCTCGGGGTCGATCCCTCCACGAAGGACACCCAGTTCGGCGAAGTCGACCTCGATTGCATGGCGTCAAAGCCGATCCAGTCCTGGCCGGCGATCTTGAATCCAAGTCCAAGCAAGAACCTCGACCCGCCCGGCTCGGTCAGATCGACGCCCCGATGGAACACATCGGTCCGGTAGGCGAGAAGCGAGCCCCGCACGCCGGGTACGGGACGCTCGGCCGCGTAGAGGTCGGGGTCCTGGCCAGGCATGACTCCCCACACGGTCGTCGACCGGCCCCGCGAGGCCTCGAGCGGAACCAAATGTGTCGGCGCGTAGCCGGGGGCGACGTCGGACAGATACAGGAAGACCTGGAGGTGCCACCACGGTGGCCGCGTTCTGGCCGGGAGCCACGAGTGGTTCCGGTCGGTGTGCATCGGTTGTTCGTAGTTGGCGGCCCCGGTGTATTTGGCCGACACCCCGGCCTGATACAGGCGCAGATCTGTCGTCGATAGCGAGCGCTCCGCGAAATCGACGATGGCGGGATGCACGCAGAGCCGGTTGAGCACACCACTTGCAGGGAACGGGAAATCTGCCCTGAATCGGTGCTGTTCCGGACGGAACCCTGGACCCTCCGGCGGCCAGACGAACGAGTGCCGAGGCGCCGGGGGCCGGCCGAGCCACCGCTCGCTTTCGCCCGCCGGGTCGGCGTGGTAGGAGACAGGCGCCGGGAACATGTCATCCAGGTCGGCGCGGGCCGCGTCGATCTCGTCGGTGCCGACCAAGCCGTCAAGCAGCACCCAGCCGTCATCTTGCCAGGCCTCCACCTCATCGTTGCGTGCCCGCCTTGCACCCATTCTCGCCTCCCGACCGAATGTCCAAGTGGAAGCTCTACCACGCCCCTTCGATCCGACGCGGCACCGGATTGGCTTGGAGTCGACACAACTCCCGGGCTAGGTGCACCGCCTACCCGATGTCAAGATGAGCTCTGAGGACGTCAGCCTGAGCCCGCAGCCGCCCCGCGTCGTCGGGGCGACCCAGGCGCTCGTACTCGGCAGCCGCGGACTGCCGGTCGGCGACATCAGCTCGCACGATCTCCACGATGCGGCGCTCCGACAGGTCGCGACGCGCTACTCCGCCGGCCCAAGCCCGGCGACCGCGCCGGACGCGGAGCGCGGGGCAGAACGAGGACCGACGGCCTCAGCGTTGTCGATAGCGCCGAGCGCGGAGCGAAGGGCGGCGACGGCCGTCGGGTCGCGCATCTTCATGGCGGCCACGAGCGCGGCGCGAAGGCGCGGCCGTAGGGGTTTGCGGTTCGACAGGCCCGGATTCTTAGCCGCATCGAAGGTCGGTCTGCGCGCAGACTGTTGCGGTGGACCCGTTCTCGATGTCGGCGGTGCAGGCTGCATACGACGCCGTAGCGGGCGATTACGCGATCGCTTTCGGGGACGACCTGGCGAGTCTGCCAATCGACCGAGGCATGCTCGACGCCGCGCTGGCGGCCGCCGAGCCGGGATGGGTGGTTGAACTGGGCTGCGGACCGGCACCAGCCGCTGGCTATCTAACCGACCGGGTACAGCACCTCGTCGGAGTGGATCTGTCCGCGACGATGCTCGCCGTCGCGGGCCGTCGCCACCCGGGTCTTCGGCGGATTCAGGCCGACATGCGCCAGCTGCCGTTGCGGCCTGCGGGCTGCGCGCTTGTGATCGCCTATTACTCGATCCAGCACCTTCCCCGGGCCCAGCTCCCGATGGCCCTGGCGGAGATCCATCGAGTCCTCAACCACCGCGGGGTGCTGCTGGTGGCGACGCACCTCGGCGACGGTGACGTGTACACCGACGAGTTCTTGGGGCACCGGATCAGCACCGTTGGAGGCGCGCTCTATCGACGCGAGGAACTTGTCGAACGATTGATCTCAGGAGGGTTCCGGATCGAGGAGGAGCGCCAACGCGGCCCTCTTGCCCACGAGCACGACAGCCAGCGCATCTACCTCCTCGCCCGCACCGACAGCTGAGGGCGAGGCTCGCAGCTCCGCGGGTGGCGCGTCAGACGTCAGGCGAGGTCGGCCACGATCGCCTGGCGCTCGGTGAGCAATCCTAGGACCAAGCACGCGGGACAGGAGGCTTTAGCGAAAGCCTGACCGCCGGCCCGGCGGCCTCGTCGAAGAAGCCAGAACCCGATTCCAGCCAGCACCATCAGTCCAAGCGCGGCGGGGGCCGTCCTAACGCCGCAACGCCGACTCGCCCTACTATGCGCGGCCAGAGCCGATTGCAACCCAGCCAGCGACCGTTCCTCTCCCGACCACACCAGGTCACCAGATTGCTGATCGAACGGGCCAGCCCGACACAAGGAGACGAAGGATCATGAGCGACATCGCCCGACTCCACCGCCGAGCCCTCGACGCCACCCGAAACATCGTCGTCGGGATCGAGTCTGACCAGATGGCGCTGCCCACCCCCGACGAGGCCTGGGATGTCCGCGCCCTGCTCAACCACCTCATTTCGGGCAACCTCTGGGCAGCCGAACTCGCCGGCGGGCACACGATCGAAGAGGTCGGCGACCGTCTCGACGGCGACATTGTCGGCGACGACCCGCTTGGCGCTTACGACCGCTCGGCCAAAGCCGCATCCGCCGCGTTCGAGGCACCCGGCGCACTCGACGCGCCGTGCGCCGTCTCCTACGGCCCCGTCCCGGGCTCGATTTATGCCGGGCACCGTTTCGTCGACGTCCTCGTCCACGGATGGGACCTGGCCGCCGCCACCGGCCACAACACCCGCCTGGAACCCGACCTCGTCGACGCCTGCCTGGAGGTTATCGAGCCCCAGCTCGACATGCTCCAAGCCAGTGGCGCGTTCGGAACCCCAGTCGATGTCGCGGTCACGGCGGACGCCCAGAGCCGCCTACTCTCCCTGCTCGGCCGAACGCCATGACCGCCGGTGGCGACCGAGTCGCCATCCCGACCTGGTCGCCCAGACGCCACTGGAGCCTTGGCCCGACTTCGAGGCGCGCTAGCGGCGGATGCACAAAGGGCCAGCTAGCGTGGCCGCCCGGGAGTCGAGAATGGCGGATGCGGGTGGAGAGGTCAGTGCCCAGTGGGAGCGGCTGCTGACTGAGGGGCATCGGCCGCTGCGCTTGGCGCAGCATTTTTTCCCGGCATGTGCCGTCGGCGCCGCGCTGCAAGATGTGTCAGAACCCGTTTGGTGGGATCGGTGGTGGCGTTCTGCGGCGCGCCGGCTGGGGCCGGTCGCGTAAGAACCCAAACTTGTGCGCGCGCTGTTGTGACTCCTTGCCGATCGGAGGCGCCAACGTCGACATCGGAGTCGTGTTCGCCGATGTGCGCGGTTCGACGAAGTTGGGTGAGGGTGTCGGCGCCGACGTGTTCGCCGGGTTGATGAACCGGTTCTACAAGGTGACGACAGAGCTGTTGGTGCGCCATGACGCCATCATCGACAAGTTGATCGGCGACGAGGTGATGGCGCTGTTTATTCCTGGGATCGCGGGACCCTCGTATCGGCGGCGGGCGGTCGAAGCGGCCGTGAATCTCGTCCGCGCGGTTGGAAGCGAGCGAGCTACCGCTGGGCTGACCGTTGGCGCGGCGGTTCATGCGGGCGTCGCCTATGTCGGTAACGTCGGCGGTGAGGGCGTCGTCGATTTCACCGCGTTGGGGGACACGGTCAACGTGGCCGCACGGCTGCAAGAACATGCCGGCGCGGGCGAGGTGGTGTGTAGCGAGGACGTCTTTGCGAACGTCCAAGGCGAGTTTCCGCAGGCCCGGGAACAGCTGCTCGACTTACGCGGCCGGAACGTGGCAGTCCGAACCTTCACCATCTCCACAACGCTCCGATGATTCAGTGAAGAGAATGGCGCACAGGGCCGAAGCCACGTAGGGAGTACCGGGAGGGTGTTCTGGCGCCGGACCAGGAAGTCGTTCAGTGGTCGTTCCCCGATCTCCAGAACTGCGATTGCACCTCTTCTATAGAGGCGAACGTGTGTGGCTTCGACCGCTTCCCGACTTGGGCCCTCGGCGACGCAAAACACCGCTCGGGAGTCAGCGTCGAACCAGTACGTGAAGTAGCGCACGCCGTACTGCCCTTGGACCGCCAGGTCTTTCAGATGATCCGCCGCGACTTCCTCCGGAGACGCGCCGGGCGAGTCATGACGGTCGATGAAGATCGGCACGCCCAGCGTAGACCCCCGTCCCCCGACCTCACCGTGCCGAGAGTCGCACGTCGCAGCCGGCTCCCCTTCACAAACTTGACGCACCGAGAGGTCACCGAATGCTGATCGAGCCAGAGTAACGACCTCACCGTGCCGGGACGGAGGGGGCGGCTTCTCGGGCGCACGGAACCGCTCCCCGAGTCAGCGCTCCAGCGGGCTTCTCGACACGCTTAGGAGTCGGACGCTCGGCTTGGGCTGCTTCGTCCCGGTGGACGCTGGTCGAGGAGCTCTCGCGCCACCGCCGCGATCCCGGGCGGATCCAGCCGGTACGTGGCGTACAGGGCAGCGGGGGGACCGACCTCCACGTAGCGGTCTGGTATGCCGTGCCGACGGAACCGGGTCGTCCCGGCGAATCCGGCGTCTAGGAGCGACTCGCCGACCGCAGTACCGAGACCGTTGGTGATGTTGTGCTCCTCGACACTGAGGATGGAACCCGTCCGCGCCGCGGCCGCCACTTCGACGTGGTCGAGCGGAGCGACAGTGTGCATGTCGACCACACGAGCCGAGATCCCTTCTCCAGCCAGGATGCCGGCCGCTTCGACGGATGGCCACACCTCCGAACCGGTGGCAATGATCGTCATATCGTCCCCCTCCACCAGCCGGATGGCCTGGCCCAGGTGCAGATCGGGGACAGCCTGATAGACCTCGGGATCGCGTCCCCGCCCGAGCCGCAGGTACATGGCTCCTGGATGGTCAACCGACGCACGTAGCACCGCCCGCAAGTGATTGGAGTCGGTCACGCACACGACGGTGAGGTCGGCCAGCGTGCGGAGAATCCCGAGGTCCTCAAGGGAGTGGTGACTGGTGCCGTAGTACCCCATGGACATACCCGAGTGGTGTCCGATCACGCGCACGGGCAGCCGGGGATAGGCACAGTCCGTCCGGATCTGCTCGCATCCGAGGAGGGCGGCGAAGGATGCGAAGGTCGCCGCGTAGGGGATGAGGCCAGTGGACGCCAGGCCGGCGGCCGCGGTGATCATGTTCTTCTCGGCGATCCCCATATTGAAGAACCGCGCCGGATGGCGCGCCGAGAAGTCACTGAGGCGATTGGCGTTAGCCAGGTCCGCGGTGAGGGCGACAATCCGGTCGTCGTTATCAGCGAGATCGGCCAGCTCCTCGCCGAGCACGAATGCAGGCGTCACGGCGGAGCTCGGTGTGCCATCGCTCGAGCGGACGTCACGCAGAGAGCGGGCGGTGCCGACGAATATTTCGCTCTGGTCCTGGCTCTGCTTCTCCCCGAGTTCGGTCATGGCCGGGAACCCAAGCTGGACGCGAGGGGTCGCAGGCCCGCTTCGAGCTCGGCTACCACCTCGTCGTAGTCAACGCCAGCCAGGTTGCCAACGTGCCAGGCCAGTGACATTTCCATGCGCTGCACACCCCGCCCTTTCACCGTTTGCGCCACGACCAGCTGGGGGGGACCGTCCTCATCGTCGTTGAGCCCCGCGAAGCAGTCGAGGATGGCGTCGATGTCGTGACCGTCAATCGTCTGGGTCTGCCACCCGAAGGCTCGGAATCGATCCTCGATGGGCTCGACGGCCATCACGGACTCGGTCGGGCCATCGATGCACAGACCGTTGCGGTCGACGACAGCGACCAGGGAGCCGGTGCGGAAGTGCCCTGCAGCCATCGCGGCCTCCCAGATCTGGCCCTCGCACAGTTCACCGTCTCCGAGCATGCACCAGGTGCGGTAGCGCCGGCCTTGGGCCCGGCCCCCCAGGGCGATGCCGAGCGCCACAGACAGCCCGTGCCCTAGCGATCCCGAGCTGAAATCGATGCCGGGCACCTTTTTCATGTCCGGATGGTCACCAAAGGGACTGCCCAGCCGGCTGTACGTGTCGAGGAGGCCGGGGTCGAAGAAGCCGAGATCGGCGAGCACGGGGTAGAGTCCGATGGCGGCGTGACCCTTACTAAGGACGAAGCGATCGCGGTCGGGCCAACCCGGCCGAGCTGGGTCGTAGGCCAGCTCGGCGTAGTAGAGGGCGGCGAGTAACTCGGCGGCCGAGAACGTCGAGCTGTAGTGGCCCGCACTGGCGATGCGCGCCAGCCGAACGGTCTCGAGTCGAATGAAACGGGCTCGGTCGGTGAGCTGGTCGACAAGAGCAGCCCTCTCGGGAGTCTCTGGGACGGTGTATGTCCT
>CAXMLU010000253.1:0-10894 GCA_964194255.1 uncultured bacterium | reverse complement strand
CCGGCGTCTCCGGCTCGGGCAAGAGCTCTCTGGTGTTCGACACGATCGCGGCGGAGTCGCAGCGGATGATCAACGAGACCTACAGCGCTTTCGTGCAGGGCTTCATGCCGACGCTGGCGCGGCCGAGGTCGACATACACGACGGGCTGACGACCGCGATCATCGTCGACCAGCAGCGGATGGGTGCCGACGCCCGCTCCACGATCGGCACCGCCACCGAAATACGCAACTAAGGGTTGCGCGTCCCAGGGACATGTGCAATGATTGGTTGCACGTCCCGGGAACAGCCCGGCAGCTCGAACAAGGAGAGATCATGACCACACGTTCGCCTTCCACCCCTCCGGTCACGGCAGCTTCGGACGACTACACCTACGGCATGCAGGTGGATGTTCCGCTGCCGCAGATCCTCGCGGCCCTGACCGACGACGCCGTAATCAGCGGTTGGTGGACTGCTGCGACACGGTCCGAGCGTCACAGCGACGACGTGCGGCTCTTCACGGGTGACGACGCTCCCTTCGTCGATTTCACGATCGAGCACACTCCGGGAACAGGCGAAGTCGCATGGGCCGTCACCGCATGCGTTGAACCGGACTGGGTCGGCACGAAGCCCTCGTTCTCGGTGCGGCCGAACGACGACGGAACGTACGCCGTAGCGTTCCGCCACGTCGGGCTGCGACCCGCGCTTCCGTGCTTCGACCAGTGCCGTGCCGGCTGGGACCACTTCATGCCCAGCCTGCACCAGTTCCTCGAGACGGGGGAAGGCCGGCCGAACGAGCCGCGCGACACGTCGGCGTGATTTTGACGAACCTCCGTACCCGCCTTGCGTCGGGTTCAGCGTCGATGGGCGAACGAACATCGCCATGCGGCGCTGAACCCGACCGCTGCAGGAGACTGAGCCGATGAACTCCTACACGATCGAACGCGACATCGAGATCGAGGTCCCGGTGGAGGTCGTGTGGCGCACGATTACCGAACCGAAACTGATCCGCACGTGGTTCAGCGATGCGGCGGACGTCGAAGCGCGACCCGGCGCGGTTGGCTCGCTCACGTTCCGGGCAGACACGGACGCCCCCAACATCGTCGGCATCACGGTCGTCGCCGCCGATCGTCCGCACCGTTTCTCGTATCGTTGGGTATATCCGCCCGGCGAGCGCGCGACGGAAGCCAACTCGACGCTCGTCACCTTCACACTCGTCGCGGACGGCGACGAACGGACCCGACTGCGCGTGGTCGAAACCGGCCTCGATCAAATGGACATGGCCGACGACGAGAAGCAGAAGTTCCTCGAACAGCACCGTCACGGTTGGCAGGTCCAGGGAGACCGCTTGCGCGACCTCTTTGCCTCGGGACATGCATCGTCACCATGAGCCACTCATCCGACGACGACGACCTCTGGGAAGCGATGGCGGATCCGACGCGCCGCAAGCTGCTCGATCTCCTTGTGGCCCAGGGTCACGCCACGGCGACAACCCTCACCGCGGAGATGCCCGTCAGTCGACAAGCGATCTCCAAACATCTCTCGCTCCTGCAGCGAGTCGGACTGATAGACGGACACCGACAAGGCCGCGAGGTCCGTTACGAAGTCCGCGAGCAGCGCCTCGCCGAAGCAACCTGGGCGCTGTCCGAGGTCGCCAACCGTTGGGACCGCCGACTTCGAGCAATCAAGCAACTCGCCGAACAGGCTCACGCCGCCGATCGTTCGACGAGCCTCGGCAGAGGCGGAGGTCACAGTCCACAGATGATCTGACACGCGTGTGGACTCGGATTGTTAGGGATGGCGTTAGGGACAAGGTTGGAAGAAACAGCAGAGCCGGTGCTTGCGCACCGGCTCTGAACTGCACTTACGTTGGTGATGGGGCAGGATTCCGTAGGACACCGACCCGACCCGTCCTCGCAAAGGCGGGCGGGTGTCGTCGAAGTCCCCGTGGAAGAACAGCGCACGCCCATGATCGGACGCGGTCGTGCCCTTCGATGGGGCGACCGGCAGACCTCCAGATGGCGGCTGGACGAGGCATGATGGCTGACAGCCGGGTCTTCGGCGCGAAGTGACTGTCGAGTTGTCGAGGAGAATCGATGCAGCCTGCTGACGGCGCACCCGAGGCGGGGACCGTGCTCACCCGCCAACAGGAGGAGATGTGTGAGCACAGCACGTTCGATTTCACAGACGTGCGTGTACTGTTCATCAATTGCACGCTGAAGCGGTCGCCCGAGGTGTCGCACACTCAGGGCCTAGCCGACATCTCGATCGCGATCATGCGGCGCTTGGGCGTGACGGTCGACGTCGTGCGAGCCGTCGACCATGAGATAGCAACAGGTGTTTGGCCCGACATGACCGGGCACGGCTGGGAACGAGACGACTGGCCGGCGATCTTCGAGCAAGTGTTGGCGGCCGACATCTTGGTCTTGTGTAGCGCCATCTGGCTCGGGGAGAAGACGTCCGTTTGCACCCAGGGGATCGAGCGGCTCTACGGCAACTCGCACCTGCTCAACGATGCCGGGCAGTACCGCTACTACGGCAGGGTCGCCGGCTGTCTCATCACCGGCAATGAGGACGGGGTGAAGCACTGCGCGATGAACATTCTCTACTCGCTCCAGCATCTTGGCTACGTGATCCCACCGCAGGCCGACGCCGGCTGGATCGGTGAAGCCGGCCCCGGCCCTTCCTATCTCGACCAGGGCTCGGGGGGCCCGGAGAACGACTTCACCAACCGCAACACCACATTCATGACCTGGAACCTGCTCCACGTCGCCCGCATGCTCAAGGACGCGGGCGGGATCCCGGCCCACGGCAATCAACGCTCGGCATGGGACGCCGGCTGCCGCTCCGACTTCCCGAACCCCGACTACCGCTGATGGATCGAGCGGAGAGGGTCGGGCCATTCCCCTCGACAGAGGTCCCGTCTCTGCCGGACGGCGACTACCTGTGGCACAAGGCGCTCGATCTCGATGAGCTGGCTGAGGGCCGCGTCAAGACGGTGACGGTGGGGAGGCGGTCGTACGCGCTGACCCGCAGTCAAGGTTGCTACGGGGCGTTGGACAATCGCTGTCCTCATCAGGGTGGGCCGTTGGGCGAAGGGTCGATCGAGCGGGGATGGTTGCGCTGCCCGTGGCACGGCTACGACTACTCGCCGTGCAACGGCCAGCCGCCACCCGGGTTCAAGGACGCTCCGGCCGGCTATCGCGCCGAGGTCCGGGCGGATGGCGTGTATATCGCTGTGCCCGCGGAGGTCCCCCGGGCGCGCACGGTGTCGGATCTGATCATCGAGACGATGGTCAACTGGGGCGTCACCCATGTTTTCGGGATGGTCGGCCACTCCAACCTCGGGATCGCTGATGCCATGCGGGCCGCCGAGGAGAGGGGCGAGCTGACCTTCGTCGGCATCAGGCACGAGGGAGCGGCCTCGTTCGCGGCGAGCGCGTTCGGCAAGCTCACTGGGCGCCTAGCGGGATGCCTGGGCATTGCCGGGCCCGGGTCGACGAACCTGCTGACCGGGCTCTACGACGCCAAGGCCGACCGGGCGCCGGTGCTGGCGCTGTCGGGGCAGGTGCCGTCGCAGGTGCTCGGCCGAGGGGCATTCCAGGATGTCGACCTCAACGCTGCCTTCGCCGCCGTCGCTCGCTACAGCCACACGGTCCTGGCCGACTCCGACCACGCCGAACTGGTGAACATCGCCTGCAAGACGGCATTGGTGGAGCGCGACGTCGCCCACCTGGTCCTGCCCGACGAGGTGCAGAACTTGCCGGCCGGGACGGCGCGAGCTGGAGGGCCGCTCGGCCGGGTGGCCGACCGAGAGGTGGCGCCGCCGGCCGAGCCACTCCGGGCAGCGGTCGAGAGGATTGCAGCCTCGCGGCGACCGATGATCATCGTCGGCAACGGCGCCCGCCACGAGATGGCGGCCGTTATCGCGCTGGCGGAGCTGATCGGTGCTCCCGTCGCCACGACGTTCAAGGCCAAGGGCCAGATCTCCGATCGTCACCCGCTCGGGTGCGGAGTCCTCGGTCGAAGCGGCACCCCGATCGCGTCCTGGTTCATGAACGAGGCCGATGTCGTCGTCGCGTTCGACGCTTCGTTCTCGAACCACACCGGCATCGCTGCGTACAAGCCGATCGTTCAAGTGGATTTCGACCCTATGGCCCTCGGACGCTTCCACCCTGTCGAGGTACCAGTGCTCGGCGCCGTCGGCGCGACGGCCCGGCTCTTGGCCACCTCCCTGCCGGCGCGGAGGTCGTGCACCGATCAGCGCCCCGAGATTGCCGGGCGGTGGGCGATCTGGCGGGAGGAGAAGGCGCGCCGTCGGTCCGACGATTTCGGGCGGGGCGTGAACTCGGCCGCGGTGTTCGACACCATGAGTACCCTCGTGCCAGACGAAGCAGTGCTGTGCGTCGACGTGGGTAACAACGCCTACTCGTTCGGTCGGTACTTCGAGGTTTCGGGTTGCCAAGATGTGCTGATGTCTGGCTACCTCGGGTCGATCGGCTTCGCCCTCCCCGCCGCCATGGGCGCATGGGCCGCGGTCGGCGCGAGCCGGCCCGTCGTGAGTTTGTCCGGCGACGGCGGGTTCGGGCAATACGCCATGGAGCTCACCACCGCGGTCAAGTACGGGATGAACCTCACCCCATGTCCTGCTCAACAATGGTGAGCTCGGCAAGATCAGCAAAGAGCAGCGATCCGGCGAATGGGAGGTGTGGCAAACCCGCCTACATAACCCGGACTTCGCCGAGTTTGCCCGCCTCTGCGGCGCAGCCGGCCATCGGGTAACGACTGCGGCTCAACTCCCCGCCGCCCTCACGGCCGCCCTTGCCCATCCTGGCCCAGCGCTGGTAGATGTCATCGCAGACCCGGCGCTCGTCTAGCAAGGGACGAATCGTTAGAGCGCCGGGACGGCGTTCATCTCGGCCGCACCGACACTTCGGTGAGCTTCGACAGGCGCCGCGCAAACGCATCACCAGAGACCAGCCACGGATGACCGGCGTGGACCTCGAGTTCCCCTGCACTCCTCCACCATGCGACCTGTACGAGGGCGCGGAGATATACAACGCCCTGGTGCCAGCGCAGCGAGTCGCGGTGCATGGCTACCGCAGTGGTCGCGGTAGCAGCGGCGGAACCGCCGTGCCAGCAACCGGCCCGCGCCTCGAACCAGCGGGCGCGCCAGGCCGGACACAGCGAGGAGTGGTTCGGCGAGCATGAGCGAGTTGAAGGCGGCGTCGTAGCGACGTCGGGCATCACTGCTTGTGTCGAGGCGTGGCGCGCGGGAGCGATTCGACGTGTTGGTGGGCCTTGTGAAGCCGTCTCCGCCACGTGCGCGAGCGGGAGGTTGGAATGGCAGCCCACTCACGGAACCGTCGGCGGCCACGCCGGCTCACTTGCCGGTCCCTCTCGTGGGCGTCCGTAGGCGGACGGTGGCATGGGATCTGATGACAAATCTGATGACAAGAGCGCCGCCCGCCCGCGTGACGCTCCGCCGTCAGCCGGCGGTGCGTTTTCCTGTGCGCCCACGATCGACGATCAGCGCCGTCCCACCGCCGTCGTCCTGCGTGAGCGCGAACCCTTTTGGGCGGTTCGCCGCGACCGCTGGTTTCATGGCAGCAGCTCGACGTAGCCGTCCGTGCCGTGGACGCGGATCCGTTGCCCGTCCCGGATCAGCCGCGTCGCGTCCTGCACCCCGACGACCGCGGGCAGGCCATACTCCCGGGCGATCACTGCCCCGTGGGTCATCAGGCCGCCGACCTCGGTCACCAGACCGGTGATCGTGAGGAACGTGGGCGTCCAGCTCGGATCCGTGTAGGCGGTGACCAGGACGTCGCCCGGTCCCAGCTCCGCCTGCGCCATGTCCGAAACGACGCGTGCCGTTCCCTCGACCGTCCCGGCGGAGACCGGGAGGCCGACGAGTACGCCGGCTGGCACATCGTCGCGCCGATACGCGCCGGTAACGACCTCGCCATCCGAGGTGAGCACCCGGGGCGGCGTGAGCGCTTGATACGACGCGAAGGCGTCCTTGCGGCGGCGGATGAGCTCGTCGTCCACCACGTTGGTGCGCACCACCTCATGGAGCTCGTGGAACGTGAGGAAGAAGATGTCCTCATCGTCTCGGAGCACTCCGGCCTGCACGAGCCGCTCGGCCTCCTGCAGCAAAGCCTGCTTGTACACGAGGTACCGGCACACCATGCCGTACTTCGGGTACTCGCGGTACCCGGCAAACGTGCGGACGCGGTCGATCATCCGCTTGGTCTCGTCGGCCTTCTGATCACCTTCGGGCAGCGCGCGCAGGCGTGCCAACAGCTCCTGCTCCTTCCGTGCCGCCTCCTGTCGCCCTTGCTCGAAACGCCGCTCGCCAGCGCCCGGTTCGACGTGCTCGACGTTGCCCAGGATTGTGGGGACGAGGGCGCCGGGTCGCTCGCTCCAACGCGGGCGGGTGATGTCGATCTCGCCGACGCACCGCACGCCGTACCTATCGAGGAAGCCGCGGATCGCTTGCGCTGATACGAGCCCGCCGTCGACTTTCGCCAGCCGGTCGAGGAAGTCGTCGTCCTCGATGTCGTGCAGAAGCGCCACCACCTCGGCCCGCGGGCGGATCACGTCGGCGACGTCGAGGAGCTCCAAGGCCATCTCCGCCGTGACGTTGTGGGGAACCGACCGCATCAGGATGTCGGCCACGTTCTTCTCGCCGAGCCACGCCTGTAGCTGGTCGTTGAGCGACCACGCGGCCTCCATCCCGGCCATGATCACTTGATGGCTCTTGGGATCGAACAGGAGCCGCTTCAACTCCTGAAGGTCGGCCAGGATGAAGTCGAACAGCGGCGAGCCGGTTTTCGTCCGGATGTCTCGTCGCAGGGCGGTCACCGACGCCTGGGTGCGTTCGATCAGCTTCTCGACGATCGCCGGATCGGTCTCGATCGCCGGACGGCCTGCCGGCGGGCCGCCGGGACGGGTGTCCGGGCGCGGACGGACAAAGTCGCCGCGATCGAGGATCGTCTGCAGCGCGTCCCCGATGAGCGGATCGGATCGCCCCATGACCTCCAACAGGCCGGCGCGGGTCGCCGGTGACGCCAACTCGTCGGTGACGTCGACGAACAGCCGGCCGCCGGCCGCGTGCATCGGCCGGGGCGTCGTGAGCTGCCAGACCGAGAGCCCGAGCGGCTTCATGGCGTCCGTCATCATCTGCCCATGACCGACGGAGACGTAGACGTGGTTCTCGCCGTCGTCGGCCGTCGGAATGGGGAACAGCGTGGTGACCGGCCGGCTCTGCACGATCTGGAAGTCGTCGTCGACGAGGCACCACTGGATGTCTTGGGGACAGCCGGCATGGGATTCGATCCGCCGGCCGATGTCCACGAGCTTCACGACCTGGGCGCCGGTCAGCACCGGCTGGTCCTGCCGCTCGCGGTCGATGGCCTGCTCCCGCGTGCCGCCTTCCGGCGAGGCGAGGATGGCGACCTTCTTGGTGGCTATCGACGTGGCAACTACGTCGCGGTCGCGCACCTTGTAGACGTCGGCGTTCACCAGACCGGAGACCAGCGCCTCGCCGAGGCCGAAGCTGGCCTCTACGGAGGCGACCTTCCGGTTCGACGTGACAGGGTCGGCCGTGAACAGGACGCCTGCCGCTTCCGCGGCGACCAGGTGCTGCACGACCACGGCCATGTCCACCTTGCGGTGATCGATGCCGTTCCGCACGCGGTAGGTGACACCCCGCTCGGTGAACAACGAGGCCCAGCACCGGCCGACCTGCTGGAGCACCGATACGGGACCCAGCGCGTTCAGGTACGTGTCGTGCTGCCCGGCGAACGAGGCCGTCGGCAGGTCCTCCGCCGTGGCGCTCGATCGGACCGCGTAGCCCACGTGCTCACCGAAGAGGGCGAGCGCGCCACTGATCGCCGCCGCCGCCTCGTCGGCGATCGATAACCCTTCGATCGTTCGGCGGATATCCGCGCTGAGCGTGCGGATCGCGTCGCGGTCGTCCGGACCCACACGCGACAACCCGTCGAGCAGACCATCGATCGCCGGCGCGTCGGCCATGGCCCGGCGAAACGCCTCCGTGGTCACGCAGAAGCCGTCGGGTACGCAGATGCCATCGATCCGAGAAAGCTCGCCGAGCTGCGCGCCCTTGCCCCCGACCAGCGTGACCTGCGTCCGGTCGACCTCTCGCAATCCCACCACGAAGCTGCTCACGCGCTCACCCTCTGTCCCGCCATCGGCCACGAGCCATCTCGTCGCCCGGCTCACATCGGAGATTGTCAGCACAATCGAGGTCCTTGCGGCAAACCCCCAACCCCGCGATACTTCTGGACTGGCGGGAGAACGCGAGACGGGGTTGCGACGCCGCCGGGCTGCGGCACGGCACCCGCGAGCACAACGACCACGGCATCCTTAACGGTCAGGCCGAACCATCGCGGCTCTCACGTCCTGAACCTGAGGAGGTCAAGCGGCCTCTGCGTCACGAACGCGAGCTAACGAGCGACCGGTGCTCACCCTGGTAGGCGGAGCTTCGCTGCACGTTTCACCGCCCACGCGTGTGCCCCAGCCCTCGTCGGCGGTCGCCGCGGTGATCGAAGTGATGACGTCGTGATGACAAACGGTCATCCTCGACCGCCGCCTACGACGCTGTGACCAGCGCTTTCGGGCATCGCTCACCTTCGGGTTGTCGGCCCAACGCAAGAGGCCTCTCCGGCGAACCGAAAAGGGCCTCTGACTTGCTGCTTTAGTGGCGGGGGCGTGATACTCGACTCAGCTGCAACCGCCGTGCGCCTCGACACGTGGTTGATCCTGTGAACGTGGCGTCGCATTTCAATCAAATCCGAGCAGGAGCAGGCTATCGTCGCCAGGCTCATCGGCGACGGGGACTTACTGCGAGCTCGCTAACGCCATTGCGGCGGAGGATTCCGAGATCGCCGACCAGTAAGGGCGAGGCCTACGTCGTGCTTGTCGTTGATGACGCCCTGCTGTTCGTCTTAGCGGGAACGGCCGACGAGAATCTGCGGTCCATCGCCGACCAGCAGTACGAGTTGTTCACGACGCGTTCGTGGTATTGGAGACTGAGCCGGCATTGCACAATCCGACACCAATGGGGGCGCTCACTCGCGCCAATGGACGGTCTCACTCCAGACCAGCAAGCGAGGGTCGTCGCCTCGGTCGAATGCCTGCCGGAGGAGGTAGGGCTTTCGGCCTCCGGGAACTCGTCCTGGTCATGACCGCTCTCTAGGTCGGGCGTCGCCTCACCTGCTGACCACGGACGCGTTGTGGCGGCGGTCTCCTCGACACCAGCATCGTGGTGACTATCTACTCCGGACTCCTCAGTGATGTGCGCGCAGCTTGGCGTCGACTTGCGCCCCAGCGTGTGAACGCGGGAATCGTCTCTGATCGATGCCTGTCCGCGGTCTGGGCGGTCCAACTGAAGCCGGCGCGCTCTTTGTACGGACATACTGATATACGTGCTTCTTTTGGCGAAGGGCTACGTCGAGGTCCACAAGCACACCAGGCAGCACACCCGCTTTTCGAACATCTTCGCCCTTGGCGACGCCGGAAGCACCCCGAGCTCCAAGACAGGTGTGGCGATCCGCAAATAGGCACCGGTCACGGTCGCCAACCTGTGAGCGGTCATGGCGAACAAGGCCCCCACCGCCGAATGCGACGGCTACGCCTCATGCCCACTCACCACCCGCCCGCAACAAGATGCTGCTAGCCGAGTTCGATTACACCATGAAGCCGCACCCGACGATCCCGCTGATCAATGCTCAGAAGGAGCGCTACGACATGTGGCTGCTCAAGCGCTACGGGCTGCCGTTCCTATACTGGACCCTGATGCTGAAAGGCCGAGCCTGACCCGTAGAGCAACCCGAGCTGTGCTCCGATGGTGAGCGGTTCAGCGCCCCACGGCTGCTGACAACAACCACAGATTGGGTGTCGCGGGTGATCCGACCGTCGATCGAGAACATCCGTCGTCGTGGACTTCGGCGCGCCGGCCTAGCCGGGCTCGTTGCCGTCGCCGCTGAGCTCCCTCATGGCATCCAAGACATCAACCATCGGTTCCTAAGAGGCGAAGGGCTCAGCCCCGCCGAGGGCTACGCAGCCGTCGTCGTGCTCGCCGCCGCCGGCGCCGCTCTCGCTTCGGCCGCCATCCTCGGCCATCGCTGGTCAGCACGGCCCCTTCTGGCGCTCGCCGTGTTGTGGGCGGTCGGGTCGGTCGCCGATCATCCCGACGCCTTCGGGCACCCGGGATCGTTCCGGACCGGGATGATGTCGGCGATTGCCGTGTGGGCGTTGCTTGGCGCCAACCTTGCGGTCATCGGCTGGGCTGCCGCACCCTCGGCCCCTCGACACCTCGACGAGCTCAAAGCCGACCCGGGCGGCGTCGGCGCGTCGGACGTGACGGTGTTGGACGTGCGCGCCCGCTGGGAGCGACGCCGCCATCCCTTGGCTGGCGCCCTACCTGCGAATCTGCGCCACCCGGAGCGAGCCCTGCCCGGCGACGCAGCCGGGGTGCTGGTCGTGTGCTCACACGGTGGACGCAGCCTCGTGGCGACCCGCCGTCTCCGCCGCCTGGGCGTCCGGGCACGATCGGTCGCCGGCGGCGAGCGGATGCTGCGAAGCCGATGATCGCCGCCGCCATATTGCTGAGCGCTGCGGTCTTCTACGCAGTCGCGCTCGGCGGCGGCGGGGTCACCTTCGACGTGACCCCGCTGTTCATCGGGCTCGCAGCCCTGACCGCGGGTCTGCTCGGGCGGGCCCGCCATCTCCTGCCACCCGGGGCGGTCCTGTGCGGATGGGGGGCGGCGGTGCTGTTGATCCGCCACGGGCCGCTCCCCGCAGATCGCGAGGCGCCCGGGTTCCTCGTCGGGGTCGGCGTGGGCTTCATCGCCGCTCACCTGCTCGCCCGCCGCACCCGCGCGTCGACGCTCGG
>CAXMLU010000252.1:0-9673 GCA_964194255.1 uncultured bacterium | reverse complement strand
TTCGACGCCAGCGACCATCCCATAATCGCGGACACCCTCGCGACATCTCACCGTCCCTGATCGCCGGCTCGCAGCGACACCGTCGAGTCGCTCTTGGGCAGGTAGGGCACCTAGCCGGTAATGCCGGTTTGGCGTGACAGCGGCGCGGCAGGGGTGCAAACTGCGCGTATGATCCCGGCGGGTGGGGGTCGAAAGGGTGGTGATGATGTCTCTTGAACTCGTGAATGGAATTCTTCTGCGGTATGAGGTCGAGGGTTCAGGCGAGCCGCTCGTCTTCGTTCACGGCTCATGGGGTGACCATCACAACTGGGATGCGGTCGTGCCGCTGCTGACCGACAGCTTCCAGGTGGTGTCCTACGACCGCCGCGGGCATAGCGACAGCGAGTCTCCGGCCGGTCAAGGCAGCGTGTACGACGATGTCGCCGATCTCGCCGCTCTCATCGAACACGTCGGCAGCCCCGCCCATGTTGTCGGGAACTCCTTCGGAGCGTCCATCGCTTTGCGCCTCGCGGCACGAAACCCCGAACTGGTGCGCACGGTGGCGGCCCACGAACCACCATTGATCATGTTGCTGGCCGACGATCCGGCCGCCGCCCCGGTCCTCGACGCAGTCGGACAGCGGATCGGAGTCGTTGTTGGTCTGTTGTCGGCGGGCCAGCACGCCCAAGCCGCCGAGCAGTTTGTCGAGCAGGTCGCGCTCGGGCCGGGACAGTGGGAACTTCTGCCGCCTTCGGTCCAGCAGACCTTCATCAGGAACGCGGAAACGTGGTTGGACGAGACCAACGATCCAGAGGCGCTGACCATCGACGTCGGCAGTCTCGCCAACTTCTCGGGACCGGTGTTGCTGACCCAAGGGACGGAGAGTCCACCGTTCTTCGGCCTGATTCTCGACAAGATCGCCCCCGCGCTCGCCGGAGCGGAACGACAGACGATCGTCGCAGCGGGCCACACTCCGCAGATGACTCATCCGAAGGAGTACGCCAAGACGCTGGTCAGCTTCACGAGAAAGTGAACGCAACGACACGCGCAAGGTGCCGATCTGCGCTCGTTCGTCGCTAGTGCGGGGCAGTGTGTTCGGAGCTGAGGGCGCGCAGCTGGTGTGGGAGGGCGAGATGGACCAGGTCGAGGTGGGCGGGCTGCGGATCGGCTACGAGCGGGCGGGCGATCGCTCGGCCGCCTTGCTAGACGAGTCGAACGGCCTTGTTCGCTTCAACGAATAGGACTAGACAGCGGGGTACGTCTTCGCAGCAGGAGCCGTTGAGGATCCTTTCCACAACCGAGGTGGCGACAGCCACGCAAATGGAGGCGGCATGTACGTGGTCGTTCGCAGCTATTCGAAGCAGGGTGCGTCGGAGCTCTTCGATCTCCTTGGGCAGAGGGACGAGGAAGTGAAGAGCCTCATCAGCGGCGTGCCTGGCTTCGTCAGCTACGCGGCGTTTCGGAGCGGCGATGGCGGCATGACTGTGACGGTCTGCCAAGACAAGGCCGGCACGGATGAGTCCTCTCGGCGCGCCGCCGGGTGGGTCAAGGAGAACGTCAGCGCGATGGCCAACCCACCGGTCATCACTGAGGGCAGCACGGTCCTCCACTTCAATTCCTGATGTAGTTCCTAGGACGTCGTTCATCCTGGCCTCCTACGGAGGCTCGAGTGGCTACCCATTCCCAAGGAGGACCCGAGGTGCCCAGGATTGCCAGGGGCGGAGCGCCCCAGCCCGGATCTTGACTGTGCCATAACGCCCGGCGCCACCCGCATCACCGGGCGGAGGGTGTCCCCGAAGCGCGTTGGGGCCGAGAACTCCGGAGCGTCCCTGAGCGCCGGGTCGAGGCGCCGTGACCTGCGACGGGTCAGAGCACGGGCAGAGTCGCCTCGGCGAAACCTCGCCGGTACAGGGCGCGATGCAGGCTGGTACGGCCACTGCGGAGGCGGGCGATGTCAACACCGACCTCGATGGCCAAGTCCTGGCCGGTGAGCGGGTACGGCCATGGCTCATGGCTTATGCTGCGAGCGAGATCGTCGAGGTGGACGACTTGTTCGACAACTCGGGTCACCAGGTAATCGGCGAGGCGCATCACCTTGCCCGCGACTACCGCAACAAGATCGGCGGCATCGAGCGAGCGGAGCCTGGGTTCGAGGAGGCGCAGACGCTCGCTGAGTTGACGCGCGAGTTCCTCTTGGCCCACTGCTGCGACCGCCGCGCCCCGATCACGGATTCCTTGGTGGGCATCCGCTGATGAGGTGTCTACGAACGCGGCAAAGTACTCGCCGGCGCTGTCGAAGTCGACGGGACCCGACGGCGTGCCACCGTCGAGGTAGTCCGCGACCACCCACACGCCACCGCGCGCCAGGTGGCCGGCGAGGCTGCTCACCAACTGCTCTTCAAGGACCGATGGGCGGTCCCACGCGTGTGCAACCACCGGGTCGGCAATCGCGCGCGCAACTATCTGAGCGCCGTCCAGGAAGACGGTGACCACATCGGAAGTCGACACTCACCCAGTCTGCATCGCCGGTCGCCTGGCTGCCGGGTGCCCCCGAACGTTCGGCCAAGGCATACCTCGAAGGCGTCACCAAACGCCGGCTCGCGGGCACGGCTGGGGGTCATGTCCGACCGGTTCCCGAGGAGGTGCCCGCCTCCCTGGTTTCCGGCCGGTTCGCGGCTGCAAGCGCGCCGTTGGATACGAGCAACCGGCACCAGACTGGACCCGGTAGTACCGCGCAGGTCGCGTCGCTGACGGAGTGACGCGCGCCGTGTAGCCAGACTCCCTTAGCTTAGGGCGCTACGTAGTCGGCCACTACGGTCAGGTCGACGAACTCCGGGGGGCCATCGAAGATCTCCGCCATCATCGCCCTGACGGCATCGAGTGCCTGCTGGCGTCGTGGATCTTGCTCGCGCGCCCGAGCTTTCTCCTCGCTCTCGAAGACGACCAGCGTATAGGCGTAATTCGGGTCGTTCTGGCACTGCATCGCGGTCGAGCGCAACAGACCCGAGCCTGGTTGTTCGATCGCTTGCAACTGCCGGTGCACGGTCGGCAACTCCCCTTCCTTGCCCGGCTTGATACGCATCTTGATGAGCTGTGCCCACATGTCCTGGTCCTCCACTCGCCGATGGACACGGCACCCTAACGCGCATGGTGCGTGGGTTCTCGGCCATATCATGCCCGCCCGGGAAGTGCCGGAATAGATCGGGTCGCGACCAAAGCGCGACGAGGTCACGTTGGAGAGACCGTCCTGAAATGTCCTCGAGAACCATCCCATAACCGCGACCGGAGCCCGCCCCTGACCCCGGGCGACGCTGACTCCAGGATCTGGGTGAGGGAGAGGAAGCATCGGTGTGGGCTGGGTGCTCCTTACTCCAAGGAGGCACATCATGACCCTGCTCGAAACGTCAACCATCTTGCCCGTCCCCGAGCACGACGATCCTCTCGCCGAGGCCAACCTGGCCGCGGCTGCCTTCCTGGCTCGCTACCAGAGTCGGACGCTCGACGCCTATCGTCACGACCTTCGGGTGTTCTTCCAGTGGGCCATCGAGGTCGGCCTCGACGTGCCAGCGACCCGGCCGGAGATCGAGCTGTACGTGCGGGCCTTGGAGGCTCGGGGATTGGCTCCGGCCACCATCGACCGGCGCCTGTCCACGGTGTGCGGGTTCTACCGCTTCGCCCACATCGACGGCCGGATCGAGTCCAATCCGGCCCAGTATGTCCGACGCCCGAAGGTCTATCCCTCTGACAGCCTAGGCCTCGACCGGGGCGAGCTGGCCCGGTTCCTGTTTACCGCCGAGCGGTTCGACCGAGCCCATGCCGCCCTGGCCGTCCTGCTCGGACTGAACGGGCTGCGGGTCAGAAGCGTGCTCGGCCCGGATCGAGGACCTCGGCGTCGAGCGCGGGCACCGGACGCTTCGCATCATGGGCAAGGGCAACAAGCCCGCCGTCATCCCCCTGGTGCCCCGCACTGCCCGGACAGTGGACCTGTCTGTCGGGGAACGGTCCTCGGGGCCGATCCTCACCCGGCAGGACGGCCAGGTCCTGGACCGACGCACGGCCCACCACTGGGTGCGAGCCATTGGCAAGAAAGCTGGCCTCGGGCTGGTCCACCCGCACATGCTCCGATCTGCGTTCATCATGGCCGCCCTCGACGCCGGCGTTCCCTTGCGGGAGGTCCAGATCGCGGCCCGCCACGCCGATCCTCGCACCACCACCGTCTACGACCACCGGCGCCAAGACTTCGACCGACACGCCGCCTACGTCGTGGTCTCCTTCATCGCCGGCGGCTGAGCGCTCTCCCGCCACCATCAACTGCTCGCGTCGGCAAGCGCCCCGGGCGCGGCACATCGGGGGCGGTACCCAACCCGATACGCCCGCGGGTTGTTCGGCCACCACCTCATGTTCACCAGGACCATGACCTCGTCGGTCCGGAAGACGACGGGTTTCGGGAGATGGCCGGGCGATCGCGGCAGAACGGGCACTCGTAGCAGGCGGGCTCGTGCAGCCTCACGGCTGGGATCGCAGCACCTCGACCTCGACGTCGGTGCGGGCCTGATCAGCGTCGATCTTCAGGAACACGTCGCCGACGCGCAGGGTCGCGCGCTCGTTATGGGCGACGACGACCTCGATCTCCTCCACGTCGTCCATCATCGCGGGGATGACCACCGACGTCGCCGGGTTTATCGCCTGCGACTGCGCGCCGGCTCATACGTCGACACCCCACAGTCAAACTCCACCACCTCCCGCGCGGCAGCTGCGCTGCGGGTTGCTTGCTCGTGGGGCCATGTGTCCACGACGGAACCCGATGTGCTGGTGGCCCGTGGGAATCCTGACTTACACCGAACGGTGTCCCAGAATCCGCGGCGCCGGAGCGGGACTGGAGTAGCCCAGATCGCCGGCACTGAGTCACGGGCCAGGCCGGCGTTCTGTCGCGGCCCCAGGTCGTAGAGGTCGCGCCCCGAGCCGTCGTTCGGTATCCCCTCGTCGGCTGGACAGGCTCGGGGGCGGGCCTGGCGGTTGTAGATGGCGCCGAGCAGGCCAGGTCGGACAGCGAGGCGGCGTGTCAACGGCGATCACCTCGGCGTTTTTCGCCTCATGACCCTTCTTGCCTTGAAGGGGCATTTCGGTTCGCGCCCCTGCCCCGCCGCCCAGGCTGAGACGATGGGACGTGACCACACCAGCGTACGCGCTCCTCGTCGGGTGTACGCCGGTTAGCTTGCATCAATGAGGGTGCCGGACCGTTGTTTGGCGGAACTGCGGGAGCGGGGCTATCTGGTGTTCGAGGGCTTCCTCGGGGCCGACGAGCTGGCGGCGGCCCAGGAAGCTCTCTGGCTGCACTACCCCCGCCCGGTGGAGTACTTCGCCGACCCGGCTGCTCACGCCTGGCTGGCAACGAGCCAATGGGACGGCCTCATCAGGGGCCCGTGGCGATCGTGGGATCTGAACCGCCTGGCCTTTCATCCCGACCTCCTCGACCTGGCGGAGCGTTTCCTGGGCTTGGCCGACCTGCGTCTCTACGACGCGGAGCTGTGGGCCAAGTACGCCGGCGCCGTCGACTACGACCAGAAACACCACCGCGACCTCGGCAACCACAGCCTCGTCGTCCCCAAGCGGTCCGACCCGGCCACGCAGATGACGAGCTGGATCCTCCTTTCGGACGTCGGCGAGGAGGACGGCCCCACCAAGGTCGTCCCGCTGTCCGTCGGGGAGAGCTTCCCGTACTGGCCCGACACGCTCGACGGATCGGCGAATGACTACGTCACGAACTACCTCCCGGCCGGCGCCTTCGCCAACGAGGAGATCTCGGTGACAGGGTCGGCGGGGACCCTGTTCTCCTTCCGGACCGACATAGTGCACCGTGGGTCGCGCATGACCGCCGAGCGATCAGCCCGATTCACCCTCCTCGCCCACTACGACGTCTGGGGACCGCGCTGGACGGGTAGGGTCGCCTGGGCCGCCCACTCGCTCAGTGCAGACTGGGGCGAAATCATCGAGCGGGCGACTCCCCGGGAGCGGTCGGTGTTCGGGTTCCCGGCTCCGGGCGACCCTTACTGGGACGAGCAGACCCTGGCCGACACCCAAGCGCGCTACCCCCGGGCCGATCTCACGCCCTACCGCTGAGGGCGCCCAGCGACGGCGGCGAGGGCCTCCCAGAACGGGCCTTCCAAAGGCACGCAGACCTCTCCCCGAGCGCGGACGTGATACGTCAGGTCACCTGCGCGCCCGAATCGGCGCTACGTGCTCTGGCTTCAACGCAGTGACACGCCAGAACGCCGCGCCGTATCACCCGAGAGCGGAGTCCACGGAGACGACCGTGATCGTCCCAGAAGCAGCGTCCCCGACGTCCGCTACCTGACTGCCCCGAAACGCCGGGATGGAGCGATGATCGTGACGCTGTCGTGGGCTCACGACATCAGAGACCGCCTAGGGCCCCCGGATTCGGGCAGGGGCATGACAGTGTGCCTTTGTGCCTATGGAGGCCCGAGCAGGCGGGCGCCCCCTAGCCTTGCCGGAGTGACCGATCGGGCGGAGCCTCGATACGCGAAGAACGGCGATGTGCACATTGCCTATCAAGTGGTCGGGACCGGCCCCATCGATCTCGTCCATACGCCGGGTATCTGGTCCAACCTGGATGTGATGTGGGAGTGGCCGGCCTGGGCCCGATACCTGGACCGGCTCGCCTCGTTCTCGCGGCTCATCCTGTTCGACATGCGCGGCGTCGGGTTATCCGACCGTGGGAGTGAGCCGCCCACGCTGGAGCTCCAGATGGACGACGTGCGCGCCGTGATGGATGCCACTGGCGCCGACGACGCGGCCCTCTTTGGCGGCGCCCGAGGTGCCGCCATGACCATGTTGTTCGCGGCAAGCTACCCGGAGCGAACCAGGGCACTCGTTCTATATGCTCCCTTCGCGAAGTCGGTACGAGCCGAAGACTGGCCGTACGGTCGCACCGAGGCCGAGCAGCAGCGGTTCTACGACCGGTTCACGAGCGAGATGGGGACAGCGGAGAACCTCGATCTCCAGGGCCCGAGCCATGACGCCGCGTTCAAGAAGTGGTGGGCCCGTTTCGAGCGACTCGGAGCGTCGCCCGGCGCGTGGCGCGAGCTGGCCGAGATCCTGGGCGGAGTCGACGTGCGGGCCGTGCTGGAGCACATCCAGGCGCCGACGCTTGTGCTGCACCGAACCGGCGACCGCATCTCCGATGTTGCCCAGGGTCGAGCCATCGCCGAGCGGATCCCGGGCGCGAGGTTCGTGGAGTTGTCCGGCACGGATCACATTCCCATCCTCGGTGAACCGGACGCGATCGTCGATGAGATCGAGGAGTTCCTCACCGGCGTGCGCTCGTCACCCGTACCGGATCGGATGCTCGCCACCGTGCTGTTCACGGACATCGTCGGCTCGACGAAGCGGGCGGCCGAGCTCGGCGATCGCCGGTGGCACGATCTGCTGGTCGAGCACCACCGTGTTGTCCGCGACCAACTCGATCGCTTCAGGGGCAAGGAGATTGACACCGCAGGCGATGGCTTCCTGGCCAGCTTCGACGGACCGGCCCGCGCCATTCGCTGCGCCCTCGAGATCTGCCAACAGGTTTGTCGGCTCGGTATCGAGACACGAGCAGGGCTGCATACCGGCGAAGTTGATCTCATTGGCGATCACATGGGAGGAATCGCACTCCACATCGGTGCCAGAGTGTCGGCCCTCGCACAGCCGGGTGAGGTTCTCGTGTCCAGGACCGTCGTGGACCTCGTCGCCGGCTCCGGCATCGACTTCGAGGACCGCGGCGAACACGAACTCAAAGGGGTGCCTGGCACCTGGAGGCTCTTCGTCGTCCACGGGTAAAGGGCCAGCCGGAACATGTAGTTCCGACCCGGCAACCCCGTGCCCGTTCCCGCTCAACCGTCCCATAATCGCGGCCCTGGAACCGCCTGCGCCTGCCCCTGAACGCCGGGTCGTGGGCGTCACTCTCAGCACCGATGGTCCGTTCGTGCGTTGAGCAACAACCCAAATTCGTGCCGTTCGCGATCGGCAGCCTCGGGATACTTCCACCGCTCGACGGTCAGGCTGGTTCCAGCATTATCGGGCGGCCCGGTGTGCGATGGCCCGGTAGCGGAAGCCAGTTGAGATCGGGTGAGGAGCGCTTCAGGAGCGTTTGCGTGCCCAGGCGCCGACAAATGGAATCCATTGAACGACGCTCTGTTGGCGGACCACCTCCTCGACGTAGCGCTGATCGAACGTGGGGAGATCCAACTCGGCCTCAGTGGCCACGCCGTGCTCCAAGATGCTCGGGAGCACACTCCGCAATATCCCCGCTCCGAACGCCGCCGCGAAGCCCCGCGCCCAGTCTTCACCACCGCCGATGTTCGCGTCCGTGCAGATCTCGGGTGACTCCAAACCGGCTGCGATAAAGTCCTCGTGGAGCCGCGTCCCCATCGACATCTCCACCCCGCTGCGGGCGAAGGCTTCGCGCACGTAATGCCCCATGAGCTGATGCAGCGGCGAGAGAGGCTCGGGCCAGACCGGCGCACCAACATTCATCTCATGGAACACTGCGAGCCCGAGAGGGCGCACGTGCTCAAGGGCTGCGCGCAGTGTCGCGGCTGGATCGAACGAGTACATCAGGACGAGGCGGCCGACGACAGTGTCAAACTCCCCGTCCAACACGAGGTCTCGAATGTTGCCGACCGCGAACGAGACTTGCTTCAAGCCCAAGGCCGCGGCGCGGGAACTCGCGGCGCGGACCACCTCGGGATTCTGATCAACCCCGACAACCGAGCCGCCCGCTCCGACGAGATCAGCGACGAGGAAGGACACGTCACCCGCCCCGCTCCCGATATCCGGCACCCTCATGTCCGTGCCGATACCGGCATCCTCAAAAAGATGGCGGGTCAGGGGCCGGAAGAACTCGGCGCGGCCTTCGAGGCGCCGCGTCTCGTCCTCGGACCTGCCATCACGTAGACGGGATCTCCCTCTCGCCGATCGGCCGCCACCACACCCGCCGAACCTCGGTTTCACGGTGACGATAGTCCTCGATCTGAGCCAGCAATCAGCCGCACTCGTCGTGCCGATAGAGGCCGAGAACAGTGACTCCCCGACGACGCACGGGATTCAGCACCTCAGGATCTGGGACCTGTCAGGCATCCGGGGCTTGTCCGCCCTCCACTGTTGTGCACAGCGGAGCGGGGGCTTCCCACGGCCACCGCAGCGCCGTAGTATCCGACCGCGCCGAGCACGCGGCGCCGGATGGAGGTCAACATGGCTCACGCAGTGGTGCTACAGGTGAAGCTGCCCGAAGGCGGAAGCCCTGAGGAGGGACAGCGGATGCTCGATGAGCAGGTGGTTCCGCACGCCAAAGCCCAAGCTGGCTTCCAGAAGGGCACATGGATGCACGACGGCAGCAACGGCGGCATCGGTGTCGTTGTGTTCGACACCGCCGAGCACGCCCAAGCGGCGAAGGAGGGCCTTGAGCCGCCGCCTGGCGGTCCTCAGCTCGTGTCGAGCGCCGTCTATGAGGTCACTGCGGAGGCGTGACACGAGTGCGCCGCTGACCGTCGGCTGGCCAGCCATGGCGCATCCCGCGGGTACGCCAGGGAGCCGCTCGAAAGTGCGGGACCCGCCTGGCTCGCGGACGCGACCAAAGCACATCGCCAAAGCCCGAGAACCGCACGGATTCGACGCCAGCGACCATCCCATAATC
>CAXMLU010000251.1:0-2610 GCA_964194255.1 uncultured bacterium | reverse complement strand
TCTTCAAGGAGCGCAAGTTCCTGTTGGCGTCGTCATCGTGGCCGGGCGGCGTGCCCGCCATCGTGGCCGAGCAGGGCGACGCGCCGGCGGGTAGCAATCCCAACGTCGACCCGACGCCGGTCGGCACGCCGGTGACACTGCGCCGGTCGGATCCCTACGGCCGCTGGTCGGATGCCAACGTCGTCGTGGGCGTGGCCAAGAACACGGTGTCCGCCTACGCCTACGCCAGGCTCGGAGACATCACGTCGGCGCAGTTCCGGGCGATCGCTGAGCTGCAGCGGGAGTTGGAGATCGAGGTCCGGGTCACCAACCGGCAGAACTTCGTCTTCCGAGGACTGACCCGCGAGCAGCTGCCGCTCCTGCACCTGCGCCTGACCGCCATCGGCATGGCCGAGCCGGGCGCCGAGCTGGTCAGAGATGTGGTCAGCTGCCCGGGCGCCGACACCTGCAACCTGGCGGTCACCCAGAGCCGGGGCTTGGCCGAGGACATCGGCCGCGCCCTGGAGCAAGCCGGACTGGCCGAGGTGGGCGGCATCCGGGTGAACATCTCGGGCTGCACGAATTCGTGCGGTCAGCACCACACCGCCGATATTGGGTTCTTCGGCGCCGAGCGCCGGGCTCACGGCCGCTCGGCCCCCGGTTATCAGATGCTGCTCGGTGGACGAGTCGGCCAGACCGAGGTCGAATTCGGGGCCAAGGCCCTGCGGTTGCCAGCCAAAGCAGTGGCCGAGGCGACCGTGCGAGTGGTGGGCCGGTTCGCGAACGAACGCCACGCCGGCGACACCTTCGGTGACTGGCTGGACCGGGCCGGCGGCGCGGCGGCAGTCGGCACCGAGCTGAAGGACCTCGATGTATGGCCGACACCAGAGGAACGCCCGGACTACTACATCGACTTCGATGAGACCGGCCCGTACGTCGCCGATGTCGGCGAGGGAGAGTGCGCCGCCACATGAGCCTCTTGCATCTTGACGACGTCAGCGACGCCGAGCTCCGAGAGCTGAACGCTCGTTTCGAGCGTCAGCCGGCGGGCGCCATTATCCGCTGGGCGGTCGATTCCTTCCATCCCCATCTCTGCCTGACGGCGTCGATGACCGATGCCGTGCTCATCGATCTGGCCGTCTCGGTCGAGCCGTCGATCGAGGTCATGTTCATCGACACCGGCTATCACTTCCCCGAGACGCTCGAGACGGTCGAGGCCGTCCGTCGCCGTTACGGACTCAACCTGCGGGTCATGACGGCCCTGCAGCAGTCCGAGGCGCTGTGGGAGATCGACCCGGAGAACTGCTGCTCGGCCATCAAGATGGGCCAACTGGATCGCGCCCTGGCCGGCAAGCAGGCCTGGATGAGCGGACTGCGCCGGGTGGAGGCTCCGACCCGGGCCGCCGCGCCGGTCGTGCACCGCGACCTCCGGGGCCTGATCAAGATCAACCCCATCGCGGCGTGGTCCGATGAAGATGTGGCCGGCTACATCAAGGACCACGACGTCCCCGTCAACCCGCTGGTCGACCAGGGCTACCTTTCCATCGGCTGCATGCCGTGCACCCGTCCCGTGCTCGACGGTGAGGACGCCCGCTCCGGCCGCTGGGCCGGCCTCGACAAGACGGAGTGCGGCATCCACAGCTGAGCTGCGTCCCCGCCCTGCGGCGCCCCGTGACCGGGGTCGCCGACCTTCGTCCCGACAACCCTTTCCCCTACTAAACGGCGATCTCGATGCGGTCGCGACCGCGCTGCTTGGCCAGGTACATGGCCGCGTCGGCTCGGCGCAGCAGATCCTCGGCCGATTCCTTGCCGCCCACGCCGACGGAGATGCCGACGCTGACGGTGACTCCTACCGACGTGCCGCGGATCTCGAAGCCCGTGGTGAAGGCGGCGCGTAGCCGGCCGGCGACCGCCTTGGCCTCGCCGAGGCCCGAAACCTGTTCAGCCAGAACGACAAACTCATCGCCACCCAGGCGGGCGACTGTGTCGGAGGGCCGGACGGCGCCAGCCAACCGCTCGGCCACGGCGACGAGGACCTCATCGCCGCCGTCGTGGCCCAGCGTGTCGTTGACTTGCTTGAAGCGATCCAGGTCGACGAACAGCACGGCCGGATGCGGACCCGCCCGCTCCCCCCGAGCCAGGGCGGCCCGAAGCCGGTCCATGAAAAGGACCCGGTTGGGCAGACCACACAGCGGGTCGTGCAGCGCCTGATGCGCGAGCGCGGCCTCAGCCGCCCGGCGCTCGGTGACGTCGTGGAGGGCCATGACTGCGCCCATTTTCTCGCCGTCAACACCCCGGATGGCCCGGCTGCTGGCCAGAAGGACGCGCGACTGGCCGGATTCGGGCACCACCACCAGCTCCGCGCCCCTCACTACCTCGCCGGCCAGGGCCCGGGCCAACGGCGTCTCCAGCCTCGTCATCGGGGTCCGGCCGTCGCCGTGATAGAGCTCGTAATGGTCGAAGAACGTCTCGAAGACATACTTGCCGTCCTCCATGCCGCCGCGGCTAGCACTGTTGAACAGGGTGACGACGCCCGACTGATCGCAGGCGATGATGCCCTCCTGGAGGCTGTCGAGCAGGGCTTCCAGGAAGCGGCGCTGATTCTCGGCCTCGTCGCTGCGCCGGCGGAGC
>CAXMLU010000250.1:0-5127 GCA_964194255.1 uncultured bacterium | reverse complement strand
GAAGTTGAGGGTGCCGTCGGGGGCGCGGGCCAGGCCGAAGCGGCCGTTGTGGATTTGGTGGTGGTGGTGGTGGTGGCTGCAGACAGGGCCCGGTTGTCCATGTCGGTGGGGCCGTGGTCTCGATGAGTTTCAAGCGTTCTAGCCACATTCCTTTTGCCCTGCGGCCGGTGGTAGACACCCCGCGTGAATGGCGGATGCGGCCCGGGTCGGCACTGGTGTCGGACGTTGCGGCTGGTCGCCGTCGTGGGCGCGATGGCCGGGTGCAGCAGCCACGGCTCCACGACCGCCCGCCCGACTACCACCTCGGCCCGGGCCGTGACGACCACTACCGCGCCGGCCGCCTGCAGTCCTCCGCGCCGCGCCCCTTCGAATGGACCTCAAACTCTCGCCTTCGGTGGCGAGGCGCGTACCTACCTGCTGGCGCTTCCACCCCGCTACGACGGACGGTCGGCGTACCCGCTCGTCTTCGACTTCCACGGCTTCGCTTCGAACGGGCCGGCTCAGGAGGCCAACACCGGCATGGGCGCGAAGGGGGCGAACCGGGGTATGTCGTGGTGACGCCGTCTTCAGACCCACCCGAATGGAACGAATTCAGCGCTCCCAATCGGGCCGATGACTACGGGTTCGTCCATGCCCTAGTAGCCGACCTCGCGGCTCGGCTGTGTATCGACCCTCAGCGCGTTTACGCTGCCGGCCACTCCAACGGCAGCGCGTTCGTCGGCTTCCTCATTTGCAAGCCGCCATACGTTTTCGCCGCGGTCGCGATGGTGTCGGCCACGGTGCCGTCGACCTGTCCCGATGGTGTCGCACGGGCTGCCCTTGCCATCGCCGGGACCGCCGATCCGCAGGTGCCATACGCCGGCGGCAAGGTCGCGGGTTCGACCATCGTCATTCCCGCCGCCACCGGCACGATCCAGGCCTACGTCACCCGTTACCACTGCAACAACGCGCCGTTGAAGGATCAGCCCATGGCCGGCGTTGACCGCGTCCGCTACTCGACTTGCGTCGACGGGGCCGATGTCGTGCTGGACACCATCATCGGCGGAACGCACCACTGGTCCGGCGGCGCTGTTGCCGCCGGCGACCCCGGCGACTCCGACACCGGCCGTCACCTCGACGCGACGACCGCGATCCTCGACTTCTTCGACCACCACTCCCGTCCGCCACAGCGGTGAGTGTCCTTAATGATGGAACGCGACCGCCGGGGCGGCCGCCGTGGGCGACGACCTTCCTTCCAACTCGGGCAGCGCGGCTCGCAGATCGCGCAAGAACATGCCGGCCAGGTCCTGAGTGAACCCATTGCGGCAGACGACGCGCAACACGGCCAGGTCCTCCCGGTTCGCCGGAAACGTGTACGCCGGAACCAGCCAACCGCGCTCCTTGAGCCGGCGGGAGACGTCGAACACGCTGAAGGATGCGTCCTCGGCGGTGGTGAAGGCGAAGACCGGAAGCTCGTCCCCCTTGGTGAGCAAGCGGAATGGCCCGAGTTCTTCGATGCCGGACGCCAGGCCCATTGCCACGTCTCGCGAAGCCTGCTGGACAGCCTTGAATCCCTCCCAGCCGAGACGCAGGAACGTGTAGTACTGGGCCACCACCTCGGCGCCGGGTCGGGAGAAGTTCAATGCGAATGTGGGCATCTCGCCGCCGAGATAGTTCACCTTGAACACCAGTTCCTCGGGCAGCGCGTCATGGTCGCGCCAGATCACCCATCCGACGCCCGGATAGACGAGCCCATACTTGTGTCCGGAGGTGTTGATGGACGCGACGCGCGTCAGCCCGAAGTCCCACTCGATGTCCGGATCAAGGAAAGGAGCAATCATGGCACCCGAGGCCCCGTCCACATGGACCGGGATATCGAGACCGGTTCGCTCTTGAAGGTCGTCCAGGGCGGACACGATGTCGGCGACCGGTTCAAAGCTCCCGTCAAAGGTTGAGCCGAAAATGGTGACCACGCCGATCGTGTTCTCGTCGCAGGACGAGACCGCTTCGGACGCCGTGAGGTGGAACCGCTCCCCCTCCATCGGGACGACCCGCGCGTCCACCTCCCAGTAGTTGCAGAACTTCTCCCAGCAGACCTGGACATTGGCTCCCATCACCAGGTTCGGTCGCTCGTTGCGACCGGAACCTCGAGCCCGACTCCACCGCCGCTTGAGTGCCAGCCCCGCCAGCATGCAGGCTTCGCTAGATCCCGTCGTGGAGCAGCCGATCGCCGCCTGCGTGTCGGGCGCATGCCACAGGTCCGCCAGGATCCGCACACAACGACCCTCAAGCTCCGCGGTCTGCGGGTATTCATCCTTGTCGATCATGTTTTTGTCTACGCACTCGGCCATCAATCGGCCGGCCTGGGGCTCCATCCACGTGGTAACGAACGTGGCCAGGTTCAGCCTGGCGTTGCCATCGAGCAGAAGTTCGTCGTGGATCAACTGATAGGCGACATCCGGCGGGACCGGCAATTCCTCGAGGCGATCGCAAGGAGCTGCCACATTCGATGTGACACTTGGATTGGCATCGACCAGGAACGCGTTAGGGCGATGCCGGTTCCGCGGCGGGCCTGACCTGCTTGGATGCAATGCCATAAGGAATCCTCCCACCGTTACGACCAGCGGACGTGCACCCGGTCCAGGAACAACTCAAGAACCTGACCGTCTCCTTCCACCTCCAACCCGGCTGTCGTCTGACGGCTCCACAACGCCAGGTAGAGATCAGCCGCCCGCCCGGTGACCTCGCACTCAGCGGTGCCGGGCGGTCCTGCCGTGCCCCCGGCGGTCTCGACCCGGTCGGCACCGATTGTCACCAGCCAGGCCGCGGCCGTGTCGATGCATTGCACGCGAAAGGATCGACGGGGGTCCGCCTGGAGACCTCCCCGGCCTCGGGTGATGAAGCACGACAGCAGCTCGTCGATCCCATCCGCGGCGAACGGCGGAGAGAGCGCTGATAGCGGTCCGCCAGCCGCCAGCTCGGCATCGACGCGATGTACAGCGGTCTCGTGAGCCTGGCGGCGCGCCCACATGGCCAGCGGCGACGGCGCCCGCAGGAAGGTCCAGCACGCCACATCTGGATCCGCTTTCGAGAGCGCAGCTACCAATGCGGCATGGCCCTGCTCAAACCATTCGACCACCTCGGCGTCCGATGGCCACGATTTCACCACCTCGTCGAGGTCGACGTCCCAGGGCTCGGTCCGAGGCCCAGCGATGAACGCCACCCTGGTGATGAAGCAGGTCTCGCACCACCCAGCCCGGACAGCTCGGCACCTTCGCGTCCAGGCCCGCCGACGCGGCCGCGGCCGCGAGGAGCCGCCCTTCGACTCGCAGCGCGGCGATGTACTCGGCAACCTTTACGTCACCGAGTATTGCGCGCTCTACGCGCCTCGTCTGTAGACCGATCGGACCTTGCTGCGGAGGGCGTCCGTACGAAGCCCCCGAAGGCGGTCACGCAGGCTTGGTGGCCGACCCCCGACGGGGGTGGGTGCGGTTCCCTTCAATGCGGCATCGTGAAGGGCGGAAACGAGAAGCTCGATGAGCTTCGAACCGTCGGCCACAGGGATGGCCGTCGACGCCCTGCACACGTCCCCCTGCCAGTGGCTGAGGACCACGACGCTGCGATCGGCATGCCACGTAGCCCGCAGATACGCGCCGTTGTCGCGGAAGTCCTCGACGAATACGCGACGTCCGGGCTCTCTCTCCGCCACCAAGCCCAGTATGGCCCTTTCGGCGCGGCTGCGCTCAGAGAGCTCCCTTCGACCCGGCCGGTGCAACAGTGGGCGCATGGGCATTCGCATTGGAAGCACCGTCGTCAACTGCGCAGACCTTGAGACTATGACCGAGTTCTGGACCCAGGCGCTGGGCCTCACCCCGAGCAGCCGTGACCCTGGCGACGACTTCCGGGTGCTCCGAGGCGAACGGGTGAACATGTCCCTCCAGGTCGCCAACTCGCTGGTGACCGCCCGCGACCAGATGCATCTCGACCTCTACAGCGACGACCCGGAGGCCCAGGTGGCCCGGCTGGTCCAGCTCGGCGCTCGGTTCGTCCGCGAAGACGTCAAGGATCGGTACGTCGTCCTGCTCGACCCGGAGGATAACGAGTTCTGTGTCTGCGCGGTCCCGAACCTCTGAGCCCGGACGCTGTCTAATGTGCAACTCACGGGTTGCATATCTCCGTGTGAGGAAGAATGGTTGACGACGACAGACATCTCGTATGACGTCGACGGTTCGACGATGATCGGCCGTCTTGCTCTCCCCGAGGGCGAGGGGATCAGACCGGCCATCCTGATTGGCCACGAGGGCAATGGCCTGGACGACTATCAGCTGAGCTGAGCCGAGCCGAGCGCTTCGCCGAGCTTGGATACATGGCGTTCGCGCTCGACTATCACCGTGGCGGGAGGCCCCTGCAGGATCGCGCCGAAATCAACGCCCGGCTGACGATGCTTTCCGACAACCCGGAACGCGCCCGAGCCATCACTCGCGCCGGTCTCGACGTCCTCCTAACGCAGCCGAGGACCAACCCGTCGAGGGTCGCGGCGATCGGCTACTGCCATGGCGGCACGCTTGTGCTCGAACTCGCCCGTAGCGGGGCAGATCTCAAGGCTGTCATCGGCTTCCACCCGGGCCTTACGACTGAGCGACCCCAGGACTCCGCCAACATCGGAGGCAAGGTGCTCGTCTGCGTGGGCGCCGACGACCCGCTCATCGGGCCACCCCCCAACTACACGGGCTGTCCTCCCAACGTCTGGTCGAATACCGGCAACTTGGCCGCCCCGACCAACCTCCTTGACGATTCACAACTTCCTGGTGGGCATTTCTACGACCCCTACTCGAGCGCCCAAACGACGTACGGGACCTACAAGGTCACCGACATCTTCTTGGTCGTCGACGGCTTCCAGCCCCAGGCGCAGACGGCCCAGTTCGACAACTCGGTGATCAACCAGACGACCTACACCTACGAAAAACGTCATCGCTGCCACCACGAGCGGAACCAGCGCGGCTGTCGACCGGACGGTGGCGCGGCCGCGGGATAACCGCTGGCCGGACGGTTAGGACAACCAGGCGAGTTAGTACCTAGGCGACGGCGACTACCGATCGCCGACCAGGGCAGCGACAGGCACAGGCTGGAGGCTGTCTCTTATACACA
>CAXMLU010000249.1:0-1968 GCA_964194255.1 uncultured bacterium | reverse complement strand
GTGCTGGCCGGCACCTGTCTCGGCGACGACCCGGGTCTTCCCCATGGCCCGGGTGAGCAGAGCCTGACCGATCACGTTGTTGATCTTGTGCGAGCCGGTGTGGGTCAAGTCCTCCCGCTTCAACAGGATGCGCACACCCAGTTGATCGGACAGCCGCTTGCACTCAGTCACTGGTGTCGGCCGGCCACCGTAGTCGCGCAGGATGTCGTTGTACTCGTTGCGGAACACCGGGTCCGTCCATGACGTAGAGAACGCCGCCTCGAGTTCGAGACAAGCGGGAATCAGCGACTCGGGCACGAACCGCCCGCCGAAGTCGCCGAAGCGCCCGTCCGCGCCGGGCGAGCCCATCTGAGTCCCAGCCGCGGTCATTCTTCCTCCTGCCAGTCGTACGGCTCGACGTCTTCGCCTTCATAGCCCTGGTACTCGGCTCCCGCCGCCCTGGCCGCCGCAATGAACGTCCGCAACTTGCGCGGGTCCTTACGGCCGGGCGACTCCTCCACCCCGGTGGAGACATCCACCCCCCAGGGCCGGACGCGAGCAATGCCAGATGCAACGTTGTCGGGGGTGAGACCGCCGGCGATGATGAGGCGGCTGCCGTCAGGTACGTCTTCGGTCAACGACCAGTCGAACACCTCACCCGATCCGGGCGTCGGAGCGTCGACCAGCACGGCGTCGGCCCCGTGCTGGGCCGCCCGCCGCAAGGTCGGATCGCCGGCCGCGAAACCCTGGATCAGAAAACGGACCCGCTCCCGCACCCAGCGCGAGTCCGCAGGACTCTCGTGGCCGTGCAGCTGGACGCCGTGAAGGCCGGTGCTGTGCGCGATGTCCACCACCCGCTTGGGCGCCTCATCCCGAAAGACGCCGACGGTGAGGATCTCGGCCGGAAGCCGCTTGACGATGTCGGCCACCAGGGTGGACGAGACCTGCCGGGTGGAGGGCGCGAAAACGAAACCCAGGGCGTCGGCGCCCATGGCGACGGCCAGCAGGGCGTCCTCTTCGCTGGTGATCCCGCAGATCTTCACGAACACGCGCCGGCCCCAAGCAAGCTGCGCACCGCGCCGGCGGGATCGCCCGAGCGAACCAACGTCTCGCCCACCAACAGTGCGTCGAAGCCGGCGTCGGCGAGCCGCCGGCTGTCCGCCGCGCTCTGCACGCCCGACTCGGCCACCTTGACGACGCCGGGAGGTATCGCCGCCGCCACCCGCTCCGCTCGCCGGCCGTCCACGGCGAAGGTCACCAGGTCCCGCTGATTGACGCCGACCAGGATGGCGCCCACCGCCAGGACCCGCTCCAACTCCCGCTCGTCGTGGACCTCGGCCAGCACGTCCATGCCCAGCTCCCCGGCGAGAGCCGAGAAGGCGGCCAGCTCGCCGTCGTCGAGGGCCGCCGCAATCAGGAGCACGGCATCGGCGCCCATGATTCTGGCGTCACAGACGTCGGCTTCGCTCACGGTGAAGTCTTTGCGCAGAACGGGCAGGGTGACCGCCCCGCGCGCCTCGGTCAGATCCGCCGGCGAACCGCCGAACCACGCTTCGTCGGTGAGCACCGACACGCAGGCCGCGCCCCCGTCCTGGTAAGCGCGGGCCAGGTCGGCGGGCACCAGATCGGCGGCCAAATCGCCTTTCGAAGGCGAGCGCCGCTTGATCTCGGCGATCACCGACAGGCCAGGGTCGGCCAGCGCGCCACGGAAGCCGCGGCACTCCGGCTGCATGGCCGCGGCGTCGCGCAGGGACTCGATCGGGCGCCGATCGGCCGCGGCGGTGGCGCGATGATCAGCGAGGATGCGGTCCAGGTAGGTGGTCACGGTGCGATGAAGGTTACCGGCGGGGTTGCCCGATGGCGCGAGACTTCGACGATGCGCAGGCTGCTCTCCCTGGTCCTCTGCGTTCTCTGCGTTCCGATCGGCGCCGCCGTCGCGCTTGGCGCGGCGGTCTCCGGGCCGGCCCCCGCCGCCGCCGCCACTGGACC
>CAXMLU010000248.1:0-4923 GCA_964194255.1 uncultured bacterium | reverse complement strand
TTCAAGAACACCGTCCTGATCATGACCTCCAACCTCGGCACCGCCGACCTGCGCAAGGCGACGGTCGGCTTCGCCAAGACCAGCGAGGCCATCACCTACGAGAAGATGAAGGAGCGGGTCAACGACGCCCTGAAGCAGCACTTCCGGCCGGAGTTTCTCAACCGCATCGACGAGACCATCGTCTTCCACGAGCTGTCGCGCGATGAGGTGACCGAGATCGTCGACCTGATGATCCGGCGGGTGCAGACCCAGCTCGAGGGTCAAGGCCTCGGCCTTGAGCTCAGCCAGGCGGCCAAGTTCATGCTGGTCGACAAGGGCCACGATCCGACCCTCGGCGCCAGGCCGCTGCGTCGGGCTATCCAGCGCATGATCGAGGACCCGCTGTCCGAGAAGATCCTCTGGAAGGAATTCCGGGCCGGCGAGACGATCATCGTGGATGTCGAAGACGACGAGCTCGTTTTCCGGGCGGTCGAAGGCATCGAGCCACCGCCGGTGGAGATGGCAGAAGCCGGTTCAGGCGATTAACGGCTGACGGGTAACCTGCCCGCCGTGTATCGACGCATTTTGGTGGGCACGGACGGTTCGCCTACGGCCGCGTTGGCGGTCGGTCGGGCCGTCGACGTGGCCCGCGCCTCCGGGGCCACCCTCACCATCCTGTCCGCCGGGCGCCCGCCTCGGGCCAACTTGGTCGTGGAGAGCGAGGCCGAGCGCCATGCCGGCTCGGGTGTCGCCATCGAGAAGGCCGTCGTCGACGGCGGCGCCGCCGCCGCGCTGCTCGATGCGGTCCAGGAGGAAGGCTTTGATCGGCTCGTCGTCGGGAACAAGGGAATGACGGGCGCCAGCCGTTTTCTCCTGGGCTCAGTGCCGAACAAGGTCAGCCATCACATCTCCACCGCGCTTCTCATCGTCCGCACCACCTGAGGTGCACCGCCTTCGGCTGGCCGCCGCGGCGGTCGTCCTGGTCGCGGCTACGGGCTGTCAGGTAACACTTGGGGTCGGAGTCGATGCGCACGGCGATGGAACCGGCCGCGTCCAGGCCACCGTGACCCTCGACAAGGAGGCGGCGACCAAGCTGGCCGCCTTCGGGCCGCCCAAGGTGGACGACCTGAAGAAGGCCGGCTGGGTGATCGAGGGTCCGATCGCCGGTGCGTCCGGTACCACCCTGTATCGGGCCACCAAGACCTACCGAACCCCGGGTGAGGTGGCGGGGATCGTGGCGCAGCTGTCGGGCCCGACCGGCCCGTTCCAGTCGTTCCGCGTTGTACGCCACCGGTCGTTGTTCGAGACGCGCACCTCCTTTTCTGGCGCCGTGGACCTGAAGCGGGGGGTGGACAGCTTCGGCGATCCGAGTCTGGCGGCCGTGACCGGATCGGCCCTGGGCGTCGACGCGGCGGCGCTTCGCACCCGGCTGAACGCCGATCTGAACCGGATCCTCGGCGTGCAGGTCTCCACCCGGCTGCCAGGATCGCTCACCGGGTCCAATGCCCCTGCCCCCGTCGGCAACGGCGCCGTCTGGAAGCCCAAGTTCGGCGAGCTGGCCCAACTTTCGGCTTCCTCGAGGCAGTGGAACACCCGCCGGATCGCCGCCGCCGCCGGCCTGGTCGTCGCCGTCCTGCTCATGGTCGCCCTGGCCATACGCCGTCGATTCGCCGCCCGCCACCGCCTAACCTCCCCTCGGTCTGGTCCGGTCCGGACAGTCCTGGCGCTAGGAGGCGTTAGGGCCGGCCGCAGGGGTCGGGGTGCCGGGGTGCCGCCGTGCCGCCGCTCGCCATGCGCCGCCGGCCGGGCCGCCGAACAAAAGCGGCAAACCGTTTTCTGGCCCGGGTAGCGGAGTCTGGCCCCGCCGCGAACCCAAATCGGCCGCCCGCTGGCGGTGCCAGACTCCGCCAGGGGGGCCAGAGGACGATTTGGGCACCGGGAGTCGACCAGAAGTCGGCCTGGGCCCCGGCGCTAGGCGATCCTGTCGCACCGTGTCCGTAGGGTGATCGGCATGAGCAGGATGCGGACGGTCCATCGGTGCGGCGAGTGCGGGGCGACGGCGGTCCGCTGGGCGGGCCGGTGCCCGGCGTGCGGGGCGTGGAACGCCCTGGTGGCCGAGACCCTCGCGCCCGAGAGCGCCGCCGGTGCCGGTCTCGGCGGCTGCGCCCAGCCCCTGAGCGAGGTCGATGCCACCCCCGCCGCGGTGCATCCGACCGGCATCGGGGAACTCGACCGGGTGCTCAGCGGCGGCCTCGTGCCCGGGTCGGTGACCCTGCTCGGCGGCGAGCCGGGGATCGGCAAGTCCACGCTGCTGGTCCAGGCCCTGGCCACCATGGCCGGCGGGGGAGATCGGTGCCTGCTGGTGTCGGGCGAGGAGTCAAGCCAGCAGGTCCGATTGCGCGCCGAACGACTCGATGCGGTGGTGGATGGGCTTTGGATCGTGGCCGAGACGTCGCTGCCCGCCGTCCTGGCTGCTGTCGATCAGATCGACCCGGCCGTCCTGGTCATCGACTCCATCCAGACCATGATCGATCCAGAGGTGGGCACCTCGCCCGGCACGGTGAGCCAGGTCCAGGCGTGCACCACCCGCCTGACGCAGATGGCCAAGAGCCGGAACCTGGCCACCGTGCTGGTCGGCCACGTCACCAAGGACGGCTCTCTGGCCGGACCGAGAGTCCTCGAGCACGTGGTCGACACCGTGCTCAGCTTCGAAGGCGAACGGCACCACGCCCTGCGCCTTCTGCGGGCGACCAAACACCGCTTCGGCGCCACCGGCGAGCTCGGGTTGTTCGAGATGGCCGATCGCGGACTGGTCGACGTGCCCGACCCGAGCGGGCTGTTCCTGGGCGATCGGCGTACCGGGGTGGCCGGCTCGGTCGTCGTTCCGGCGATGGAGGGGCACCGGCCGCTGCTGGTCGAGCTCCAAGCGTTGGTTACCCGTTCGTCCTTGGTGCAGCCGAGGCGTTCAGGATTGGGCCTCGACGTGGGCCGGCTTGGGCTCCTGCTGGCCGTGCTCGAGCGACGGGTCCGGCTGCCGTTCGGCAAGTTCGATGTGTACGCCTCGGCGGTTGGAGGCGTACGCGTGGTCGAGCCGGCCGCCGACCTGGCGTTGGCATTGGCGTTGGTCTCGGCACTGAACGACGTGCCTTTGCCCTCCGACGTGGTGGCCTGTGGCGAGGTGGGCCTGGCGGGGGAGGTGCGCCAGGTCGGCCGCACGGCCCCGCGCCTGGCCGAAGCGGCCCGGCTCGGCTTCCGTCACGCCATCGTGCCGGTTTCGTCTCCGGACCCGCCGGAGGGGGTAGAGGCGGTGCGGGTCGCCACCCTGGCCGATGCCGTCGCCGTCCTCCGGGCCACGGCGGACCGCAGGGCGCCGGCACGCACCCGGCCAACGCTGAGATCGGTGGCGCTGGCACCCCGTTGAGTCCGGCGCCCACCCGGGTACGATCACGACGTGCTCCAACGGCGAAGCGCCGCCATGATCGACGCGCTGGCTGCGGTGGCGCCGGGGCGTCCCCTCCGCGAGGGCCTTGACCGCGTCCTGCAAGCCAACATGGGAGCGCTGATCATCGTCGGCGACGGTCCCGAGGTGCTCAACATCTGCTCAGGCGGCTTCCTGCTCGACGCCGAGTTCAGCCCGCAGCGCCTGTCCGAACTGGCCAAGATGGACGGGGCCATCATCCTGGCTCCCGATGCCAGCCGGATCGCCCGAGCCAATGTCCACCTCGTGCCCAATCCGAACGTGCCGACGTCGGAGACGGGCACCCGTCACCGCACCGCCGAGCGGGTGGCGCGCTCCATCGACGTGCCCGTCATCTCGGTGTCGGAGGACCTGTCGGTCATTGCTGTCTACCGGCACGACTTGAAGCGCCCGCTGGAAGCGGTACCCCGACTGCTGGATCGGGCCAACCAGGCCATGCAGACCCTTGAGCGGTACAAGAACCGGCTCGACACGGTAAGCAGCTCCCTCTCCGCCCTGGAGGTAGAGGATCTCGTCACCATCCGGGACGTGGTGTCGGTCTTGCAGCGGGCGGAGATGGTGCGCCGCATCGCCGAGGAGATCGAGGGACACATTGTGGAGCTCGGGGCCGACGGTCGCTTGATCCTGCTGCAGCTCGAGGAGTTGATGGGTGGAGTCGACGATGACCGCCGGCACGTGATCAGGGACTATCTCCGGCGCGACAGCCTTCCGAGTACTGACCAGCGCATGGAGCAGCTGGCGTCGTTCAGCACCGAGGATCTCCTCGACCTGAAGGTCGTCGGCGCGGTGCTTCGCCTCACCGGCGAATCGGCCGAGCTTGAGGCGGAAGCGCAGCCGCGCGGCTTCCGGCTGTTGTCGAAGGTGCCGCGGCTCCCCGCGGTAATCGTTGACAACATCGTGGAGCGCTTCGGGAGCCTGCACAAGATCATGCGCGCGACCATCGACGACCTCGAGGAGGTTGAGGGCGTAGGGGTGGCCCGGGCGCGCGCCATCAAGGAAGGATTGTCCCGCTTGGCAGAGACGAGCATCCTGGACCGGTACAGCTGATGCGCATCGAGCTGGCGACCGGAACGCCCGCCGAACTGGTGTTGCCGATCGAGCAGGTCACCCGCGGCGTGGTCCTGATTCCGGACATCATGGGGCTGCGCCCGCTTTTCGACGACCTCTGCCGGCGGCTGGCCGAGGACCACGGCTGGGCCGTGTGCGCACCGGACCCTTTCCCCGGGCGGGAAACCTTGACCTTGGAGGAACGCCGGGAGGTGATGGCGGCGTTGGACGACGGTCGCCAGCTGGCCGACCTGGCCGCCGCCGCCGACGTGCTGGAGGAGCGGACGCAGACCGACCGGGTCGCCGTGCTCGGCTTTTGCATGGGCGGCATGTACGCCCTGAAGGCGGCCGGCGCGGGTCGCTATGACCGGGCCGTGTCGTTCTACGGCATGATCGGCCTGCCCGAGGCGTGGCGGGGG
>CAXMLU010000247.1:0-14370 GCA_964194255.1 uncultured bacterium | reverse complement strand
CGGCGTTGCTGGCCGGTTGCCATATGGGTGCGGCCCGCTCGTTGATCGCCCTGGGCCGCCCCGCCGAAGCCCGTCCGCACGCCGACCGGGCGGTGGTGCTACTCGGCCGGTGGCCGGGGTGGCGGCAAGCCGAAGCCCTGGCCCTCCAGCACCGGCTGGCCGGTTCGGGCCTGGCCGCGGTCAATTCGGGCACCAGTTCGCTGACCGCCCGGGAACGCGAGGTGGCCGCGCTGGTGGCCGAGGGGCTGAGCAATGGCGAGGTGGCCAGGCGGCTCTACATCTCCACCAAGACCGCGTCGGTCCACGTTTCCAACATTCTGGCCAAGCTCGGCTTGGCCAACCGCACCGAGATCGCTGCGTGGGCACTTAGGTCGGGACTGGCCGGATAAGCCACTACCGTCTGTCCCGATGAGGGCGTTGCGAAGTTTCACGGTCAGAGCCAAGATCCCCGAGGCGCTGGCTCCCTTGCACGAACTGGCCATGAACCTGCGCTGGTCGTGGGACGAGCGCACTCGCGACCTGTTCCGGTGGGTGGACCCGGCGGCGTGGGAGGAGGCCACCCACGACCCCGTGCGGCTGCTCGGCATCGTCGGCCGGGAGCGCCTCGATGCCCTGGCCGCCGATCCGGCGTTCATGGGCTTCCTCGGTGAGGTCCAGGCCGACCTGCGGCGCTACCGGGACGCGCCGCGTTGGTTCCAGAACCGGCCCAAGGGCGCCCTGCATGCCATCGCCTACTTCTCCCCCGAATTCGGGATCGCCGAGGCCCTTCCCCAGTACTCAGGGGGTCTGGGCGTGCTGGCCGGCGATCACCTGAAAGCGGCCAGCGGTCTGGGTGTACCCCTCGTCGGCGTCGGCCTCTTCTACCGGCAGGGGTACTTCCGTCAGGAGCTCAACGCCGACGGATGGCAGCAGGAACGTTTCCCGTTGCTCGACCCCCACGCCATGTCGCTTCGGCTGGTCGAGGGGATCCGGATCTCGGTCGATCTGGCCGGGGAGCCTCTGACCGCCCAGATTTGGCTGGCCCAGGTCGGGCGGGTCCGCCTGTACCTGCTCGACGCCGATGTCGAGGACAACAGCGACGAGGGCAGGGCCGTGACTGACCGCCTCTATGGCGGGGCCACCGAGCACCGCCTCCGCCAGGAGATCCTGCTCGGGGTCGGTGGGGTGCGGGCTCTCGACGCCATGGACGAACCGACCCAGGTGTTCCACACCAACGAGGGCCACGCCGGCTTTCTTGGGCTCGAACGGATCCGCAAGCTGATGGTCGGCGCGGGGCTGAACCTGGCCGAGGCCATCGAAGCGGTGCGGGCAGGCACCGTGTTCACCACTCACACGCCGGTATCGGCGGGCATCGACCAGTTCCCCCGCGAGCTCATGGAGCGGTACTTCAAGAGTTGGGCGGCCGAGTGCGAGATCAGCTTCGACGATCTGATGGCCCTTGGGCACCTTCCCGCGACCGCGTCTAACGCCCCGTTCAACATGGCGGTGATGGGCCTGCGACTCGCTGGTCTCTCCAACGGCGTCTCGAAGCTGCACGGCGAGGTGAGCCGGGAGATGTTCAAGCCGCTCTGGCCTGGCGTGCCGGCGGAAGAGACACCGATCGGGTCGGTGACCAACGGCGTGCACGCCATGACCTGGGTGGCCCCCGAGATGCACGACCTCCTGACGCGCTACCTGCTACCGGCGTGGGATGAAGCGGACGCCGACGCGTGGGCAAGGGTGCGCGATATCCGCGATGACGAGCTGTGGCGGGTGCGGGAGCAGGGCCGGGAGCGGCTGGTGACCTTCGTGCGGGCCCGGCTGAAAGCCTCGCTGCTGGCACGGGGCGTGAGCGAGTCTGATGCCGTCTGGTGCGATGAAGCCCTCGATCCGACCTTGCTGGTGGTCGGCTTCGCCCGGCGGTTCGCCTCCTACAAGCGAGCCACCCTGTTGCTCTCCCAGCCGGACCGGTTGCGGGAACTCCTGCTCTCGCCGGAGCGCCCGCTCCAGCTGGTCTTTGCCGGCAAGGCGCACCCGGCCGACGACGTCGGCAAAGAGATGATCCGCCAGATCGTGCAGTTCTCCCGGGATCCGGACGTCCGCCACCGCATCGCGTTCGTCGAGGACTACGACATCGCGGTGGCCCGCGTCCTGTATCAGGGCAGTGACGTGTGGCTCAACAATCCGCGGCGGCCGCTGGAGGCGTGCGGGACGAGCGGGGAGAAGGCAGCCCTCAACGGCGCCCTCAACTGCTCGGTGCTCGACGGGTGGTGGGCCGAGATGTTCGACGGCGAGAACGGGTGGGCGATCTCCTCGGCCGAGTCCTACACGGATCTCGACCACCGGGATCGGGTCGAAGCCGACAGCCTCTTCGAGCTGCTCGAGCGCCAGATCATCCCGCTCTTTTATGACCGCTTCGAGGGACGGGTACCCCGCCGGTGGGTGAGACGCATCAAGTCCTCCCTTGGCTCCCTCGGGCCCCGCGTCGTGGCCTCGCGCATGGTGCGGGACTACGTCGAGTCGATGTACGAGCCGATCGCTCAGCGGGCCGACGCGTTGTCCGAGGCCACCTACGCCCGGGCCCGAGCCCTGGCCGGGTGGAAGCAACGAGTGACGGCGGCGTGGTCGGGAGTCCACGTGGACGCCGTCGAGAGCGATCATTCCGTCGCCGACCTCGGGGCCACCCGCCACGTCGAAGCCGTGATCGGCCTTGGCTCCCTCGGCACGGACGACATCGCCGTGCAGCTGGTCCACGGACCGGTGGGCCCCACCGACGAGTTGGCGAACACCCGGGCGCTGACCCTTACCCTGGACGGCCTTGACGACAAGCCCGGCCACTATCGCTACACCGGTGAGTTCGCCTGCGAGAAGGCTGGACGCTACGGCTTCAGCATCCGGGTGTTTCCCCACCACTCCGACCTGCCAATTCCCGCTGAGATGGGCTGCGTGGCGTGGGCATAGCTGCGCCGGACAGGCTGACCCTCATGGCGGTGCATGCCCACCCGGACGACGAGGCGTCGTCGACCGGTGGCATCCTGGCCCGCTACGCGGACGAGGGGGTGCGCACCGTCGTCGTCACCTGCACCAACGGCGAGTTGGGCGACGGGCCGGGCGGGGTCAAGCCGGGAGAGCCCGGCCACGATGAGGCGCAAGTGGTCGCCATGCGCCGGGCGGAGCTGGAATCCAGCTGCAAGATTCTGGGGGTCGCCGCCCTCGAGCTGCTGGGCTTTCACGACTCGGGGATGATGGGCTGGCCCCAGAACAGCGCGCCGGGTGCGTTCTGGAACACACCCGTCGACGAGGCGGCCGCCCGCTTGGCCGTGCTCATGGAGCGCTACCGCCCGGACGTGGTGGTGACCTACGACGCCAACGGCTTTTATGGTCACCCCGACCACATCCAGGCGCACCGCGTGGCCGTGGCCGCCACCGAGCGGACGGGCATTCCGGCCAAGCTGTATTTCTCAGCCGTTCCCCGCTCGGCCATGCAGGGTTTCGCCGAGCGCCTGCGAGAGGCCGGCGTCGAGCCCCCCGACCTCGGCGGCGGTGGCGACGGAGGCGACGGACAACACGAGCCACCCCCAGACATCGGCACGCCGGACGAGCTCATTGATGCCGTGATCGACGTGGGCAGCGCCGTCGACCGCAAGTGGGACGCGTTGGGTGCGCACGCCAGCCAGACCGACAACACGTTCTTTCTGCGTATGGGCAAGGAGAACTTTCGGACGATGTTCGACCGCGAAGCGTTCGTCCGCTTCTATGACCGCACGGGCGTCCCTACCCCCGAGGAAGACCTGTTCGCGGGGTTGCGTTGAGCTGTCTCATCTCCGTGCGCCCGGGAGGCTGACCGCTTGAGCCCGCCCTGTGATCCGGCCCCGGATCGGCGAATTCACAATTATTCGGGTGCAGCAAACGCCGGACGGGCGGCCGTGGCGGCCGTGGCGGCTGGTCCCACCCCAGCCGGCCGCGTTAGCGGCCGGTGAAGCGCGCCTTGCCGGGGCCGTGCTCGAGAAAAGAGCGAACGCCGATGGCGGCGTCCTCGGTGCGGAACACGTCGACGAACAGCTCTCGCTCCAAACGCAGCCCGGCCTGAAGCGGCCCTTCCAGCCCGGAGTCGATAGCCCGCTTGGCCAGCGCCTGCGCGGCCACCGCGCCGGAGGCGAGCGAAGCGGCGAGTTCCACCGCGCTCGTGAACACCGCCTCTGGTTCCACCACGCGGTCCACCAAACCGATCCGCAGGGCCTCGTCGGCGTCCACCTGGCGGCCCGAGAAGATCAGATCCTTGGCCCGGGACGGGCCGATCAGTCGGGCCAGCCGCTGTGTTCCCCCGCCGCCCGGGATGATGCCGAGGAGGATCTCGGGCTGGCCGAGGTGGGCTGAGGACGACGCCACCCGCAGATCGCAGGCCAGCGCCAGCTCACATCCCCCGCCCAGCGCGTACCCGGAGATGGCCGCGATGGTGGCGCGAGGCAACGCGGCCAACGCGTCGAGGGTGCCGTGGATCCCCTCGCCGACGCCCTCGGCCTCGCCGGGTCCGCCGAACTCGGCGATATCCGCACCGGCGGCGAAGATCCGCTCGCCGCCCCACACCACGACCGCCCCTGGCGGGTTGGCGGTGAGGTCCTCGACGGCGGCGCGCAGCTGGCGCAGCAGGGCGGCCGACAGCGCGTTCATCTTCGGCCGGTCCAGCCGGAGCACGGCGACGCCATCATCCCGCCGATCCACGGTCACGAAGATGTCCGATTTCATGTGAGGGGACGTTACAGCCCGAGCGTTTCGATGATGCGCTCGGCCGCGTCGTACGGGTCCAGTTCGCGGGCCACCACCGAAGCCAACACATCATCGAAGTCCGAGCCGCCCGTCACGTTCTCGGCGCGCTGTTCGATGCGCCGTACGACGATCTCCCGCAACTCGTCCGCCAATCGCCGGCGCCGCCGATCGGCCAAAGCGCCATCGGACGACAGGAACTGGCGGTGGCGGTTCACGGCCTCCCACAACTCCGGTACTCCGTCGCCGGTCGCGGCCACGGTGTGAAGCACGGGTGGTCGCCATGCGCCCATGTTCGGGTCCATGTTCAACATGGTCTGCAGGTCGCGCTCGACTTCTCGCGCGCCGGGCCGGTCCGCCTTGTTGATGACGAACAGATCGGCCACTTCAAACAGCCCGGCCTTGTTCATCTGAATGGAGTCACCAGCACCAGGGTTGACCACCACCACCGTCGTGTCGGCGGCACCCGCGATCTCGACTTCTATCTGGCCGACGCCGACCGTCTCCACCAGCACCAACGGGATCCCGGCCGCATCGAGCACCCGGATGGCCTGCGGCGTCGCCAGCGAGAGACCACCGAGATGGCCGCGCGTCGCCATCGATCGCACGAACACGCCGTCGTCAAGGGCATGGTCCTGCATGCGCACGCGGTCGCCGAGCAGGGCCCCGCCGCTGAACGGCGACGACGGATCGACCGCCAGCACACCCACCTGGTCGCCGCCGGTCCTGATGACGTGGATGAGCCGATCGGTGAGCGTCGATTTACCGGCTCCGGGAGGACCGGTGATGCCGACCGTGTACGCCTGCCCACTGCGCGGAAAGGTCAGGTGGCCGACGGCGCGCGCCCCCTCGCCACCGCGCTCGACGACAGAGATGAGGCGGGCGACCGCCGAGCGGTCGCCGCTGGCCGCCGCTTCGACCAGGGCCTCCGGATCGCGTGATCGGGTCACCGCTCAGGCCGCAGGACCGGACCGCCGCACGGTCACGTCGGCGCCCAGATCCCGAAGCTTGCCGGCGAAGTTTTCGTAACCCCGTTCGACGTGAAAGGCGTCGGCAACGACCGTCTCGCCTTCGGCGGCCAGTCCGGCCAGGGTGAGCGCGGCGCCGGCCCGGATGTCATGGGCGCGCACCGGAGCCCCGGACAGGCGCTCAACGCCGCGCACGATGGCATGGTGGCCTTCGCAGCGAACGTCGGCGCCCATCCGCACGAGCTCCGGCACGTACCGGAAGCGGCCGGAGAACAGATTCTCGGTGACGATCCCGACACCGTCGGCGACACTCAGCATGGCGGTGAACAGCGGCTTGTAGTCCGTGGCGATCCCGGGATACGGCAGCGTGGAGATATCAATCGACTGCAACCGGCGGTCCGGAGCCCGGGCCGCCCACAGCCCAGTCCCAGTCGGCGACACGTGCACGCCCATCTCTCCCAGCTTGTGCACGTACATGGTCATGTGGTCGGCCCGGGCTCCCTCCAGCGTGATCTCCCCACCGGCCAAAGCGACCGCAGCCAGAAAGGTGGCCGCCTCGATCCGGTCCGGAACCACGGTGTGGTCGGCGGGTACCAGCTCGTCAACCCCTTCCACCTCGATGGTCGACGTACCACCGCCCACCACATGCGCGCCCATTCGGTTGAGGAAAGCGGAGAGATCGGCGATCTCCGGCTCGCGCGCCGCGTTGTCGATGATGGTCGTGCCCTTGGCCAGGACGGCGGCCATGAGGACGTTCTCGGTCGCCCCGACGCTTGGGAACTCGAGGAGTACGTGGGTTCCGATCAACCGGTCGCAGTGGCCTTCGATGAATCCGTGGGCGAAGGTGAAGACGGCGCCCAGCTGCTCGAGCCCGGCGAGGTGCATGTCGATCGGACGGGTCCCGAAGTCGTCGCCGCCGGGAACGGCCACGCGTGCCTCCCCGAAGCTCGCCAGCAGGGGGCCGAGGACGACGATGGAAGCTCGCATCCGCTCGACCAGCTCGTACGGTGCTTCCGGGTGACACTCGTTGGCCGGGGGACGGACGATCTCCATCCCATCTGCGGAACGCCGTACGGCCAGGCCCATAGAGAACAGCAGGTCGCACATGGCATCGACGTCGGCGATGCGCGGCACATTGCGCAGCACGTACCGGCCCTCGGCGAGGAGGGTGGCGGCCATCAACTTCAGCGCCGAGTTCTTGGCCCCGCCAATGCTCACGGAACCGGACAGCGGCCCGCCGGGCCGCACTACCAAGCTGTCCACGACCGCCAGTATGGCCGCTCGGCACCTATCCTCGGTCGCCATGCGGGCCCACGTCGACGCCAGCGAGGTCGTTTCCTTGACGCAAGCCCTGGTGGCGAAGGACTCCCGCAACCCGCCCGGTGATGAGCGGGGCGCGGCGGATGTGTGCCGAGATGCGCTGGCGTCATTCGGTCCCACGTTCTCCGAGGTCGAACCCAGTCCTGGCCGCACCACCCTCATCGCCACGGTCGGACACGACGCGGACCGGCCGACGTTGATCGTAAATGGCCACCTGGACGTCGTCCCCATCGATCCGCAGGCGTGGAAACATGATCCCTTCGGCGGCGAGATCGAGGACGGACGCATCTACGGTCGCGGGACGACGGATATGAAGGGCGGCATCGCCGCGGCCATCTGCGCGCTCAGCACCCTGCGTCGATCCGGCCAGGACGCGGCCTGCAACGTGGTGTTCCATCTGGTCGCCGATGAGGAGCGTGGCGGCGCCCTCGGCACCGCGGTCCTCGCCGATCGTGGACTGATCGTCGGTGACGCGTGCCTGGTCCCTGAACCGACGTCGCTGGCCATCGGTGTGGCCGAACGAGGCCTGCTGGTCGTGACCATCACCACCCATGGCCGTCCCGCCCACGGCAGCCGGCCGCGGGAGGGCGTGTCGGCCATCGAGACGGCCGCCAAGGTGGTGCTGGCGCTCCATGCCGCGGACCTGGGCGATCCCTGCCATCCCCTGCTGGGCACCCCAACGGCCAATGTCGGTGAGATCCGCGGCGGCAGTGGGCATAACACGGTGGCCGAGCAGTGCCAGCTGGTGGTGGATCGCCGGCTGCTCCCGGGAACGTCCAAGGAGGAGGCGGTGGCCGTGCTGCGCCAACGCATTGATGAAATAGACGATGCCGATCTCGCCTACGACCTCGACGTGACGACGTTCGGCGAAGCGTCGGAGATGGACGCCACCCACCCGTTCGCCAAAGCCGTGCGCGGCGCGGTGGAGAGCGTCACCGGTCGCGAACCACCGGTCGTGGGTATGTCCTTCACCACCGACGCCCGCTTCGTGCGTAACCAGGCCGGCCTGCCGGCGGTGGTGTGCGGACCTGGCGACCTGGACCGGGCCCACGGCAACGACGAATGGGTGAGCATCGACGCCCTCGTTGACGCCACCGCCGCCTACGCCGTGTTGATGGCCGGCTTCAGCTCATGATTGTGACGTGAAGCCGGTCGGAGGGGTCGTCGACCGGGACCGCCTCGACGCCATCCTGCGGCCTCGGGACGGGTTCGTGGCCGAGCGGGCCACGGGCGACGGCCACTTCGAGCAGGCGGAGGGACCGCTGGCCGAATACCAGCGCACCGTGGTCGTCGAGCCCCTCGACGGCGGAACGGCGCACGTGTGGCAGACCGTCACGTTTCGGCAGGGATACCCGTTCGTGCGTTGGCTGTTCTATCCCTTCATCCGTCACCACGTGCGCCAGTTGGACCCACCTACGCACACGCCGTGGTGGGCGCCGCCTGAACGTATGGATCAGCGGGCGGCCGGCACGCTCGCGTCGCTGGCCTTGCTCTCCGTCGTGGTCGGTTACTTGGGCAGCCTGCTCACGCAGACGGCGACCTTCGCCGCCACCGAGTTCCACGCCAGCAAGGCCACCCAGGGGGTGACCCTCGCCGCCATCCGGGTGGATGTCGTGCTCACCCTTTTCCTGGTGGCGCGCGCTGACCGGTTGGGTCGCCGGCGGGTGGCGTTGAGCTGTGCCACGGTCTCCTGCGCGGCCAGCGCGCTGGGAGCGATCGCACCCGGGCTGGTGCCCTGGGCGGCGAGTCAGGTCCTGGCGCGCGCCTTCGCCACGACCATCGCCGTGCTGATCGGGATCATGGCCGTCGAGGGCATGCCGGCGGGCTCGCGGGCGTACGCCGTCGGGCTGCTGGCCATGTCGTCAGCGTTCGGCTCAGGGCTGGTCCTGTTTCTTCTGCCCCTGGCCGACATCGGCACACGGAGCTGGCGGATCCTCTACGTCGTGCCCCTCGTGGGGTTGCTGGCCGTGCGCGCCATCGGTCGCCACCTGCCGGAGAGCCGCCGGTTCCAGGCCCAAACCGGCCGGCAGCGCGTCCCCCTCAAAGGCCACGGAGGCCGGCTGGCCCTGCTCTGCGCCACCGGATTTCTCTTCTACCTCTTCTATCTGCCCGTCTCCCAGTTCAGCAACGACTTCCTCCGCAAGGAGCGGGGCTTCTCGGCGGCCCATCTGAGTGTGTTCAACCTGGTCACGGGTACACCGGGGGGCATCGGCATCATGGTGGGCGGCCGCCTGGCCGACATTCGAGGCCGAAAGCGGGTGGGGGCCGCCGCCCTGGCCATCGGGACCGTCGTCACCGTGGTCGGGTATTTCTCCCACGGCTGGCCGCTGTGGGCGTGGGGTATCACCGGGACGATCGTCGGCGCCGCCATCATCCCGGCGTTGGGCGTGTACGGCCCGGAGCTCTTCCCGACCAGCCTGAGAGGTCGGGCCAACGGGATCATCACGCTGTCCCAGCGGGCCGGCAGCATCACGGGTCTCATCGCCGCCGGTCTGCTCTCGACGGCCTTCGGCAGTTATGCGCCCGCATTCGCCGTCCTGGCCGTCGGCCCGGCCGTGGTCTGCGTGCTCGTACTGGCCTGCTACCCGGAGACGGCGGGGCGGGAGTTGGAGGCGATCAACCCGGAGGATGCGGCCGTACCGGTGGTGTTACTGCCCGAGTAGTGACTGAATCCAGTCGGCCACGGCCGTCGTCACGGCCGCGTCCCGCCCCCTTAGACCGTGGTCGCCGCCATCGATCCAATGGTGGACGGTGGGACCGGGAATGGCCGCCGTCGCCGCCTCCAGTTCCGCCGGCGACCCGAACGCGTCTCTGGTTCCTGACACGAACAAGCACGGCACCGACAGCAGGGGGAAATGCTCGGTGCGGGCTCGCTCGGGCTTGCCCGGCGGGTGCAGCGGATAGCTGATCAGGACGAGGGCGCGGGCGGGAAGTCCTTCGGCCACCGCCATCGAACACATCCGGCCGCCCATCGACCGGCCCCCGAGCACCACCCGGTCCGGGGCGACGCCGGCGCTGGCGGCCAGGCCGGAAGCGGCGGCGCGGACGGCGTCGATGAGCACAGGCGCCTTGTCGGGCGACCGCCGGCCGGCCAGGCGGTAAGGGAAGTCCATGCGTTCGACGACGACATGTGGTCCGGCCACGGCCGCGTCGATGGCCACGAGGGAAGGTTGATCCCGGCCCGCCGAGGCTCCGGGGGCAAGGAGCACAACCAGCCGGTGAGTGCTCACTCTTCGGCCAGCAGGATCCGTTTGGCCACGGTGAGCTCCGTGACCCGCAGTCCCGCTCCTTCGACGGCCGCACCGTGGTCGGGGTGGGCGTCGCGGATCATCTTGCGGAAGCGCCTGACGATGTCACTGCGGCTCGGTTCGCTGCCCATCTTGAAGCCGAGGATGGTGAGGGCCCAGCCCTCGTCGAGTTCCCGTTCTCGCCACGGTTGAGCGGCCTCGTCCCCGGTGAGATACCCGATGAGCCGGTCGTCGTTGGGGCCGCCCCAGCGCGTGGCCCGGCGGAGGAGGCGGAAGACGGCCGGCCGGGCCCGGTACGACAACTTGCCGGCTGCGTAGACGGCCCCCAACGCCTGCGGCAGCGGGGACGCGTGGTCATCGAGCTCGAGTTGAAGCTCCTCGCCCACGCCGATCAGGCGGTGCTTGCTCCGCTCGAGCCCGACCACGTCGGTCTGGAAACGGTGGCGCAACCGGGGCTGGGCGATGCGGCGGCCCCGGTGCAGGTCGTCGATGAGAAGGTCGAGACCGTCCTTGAGATCCTCGTCCAACTCCGTCATCTTGGCGGCGACCACGCCGGCGAGGAGGATGCCGCCGAAGCCCGGCGCCGGGTCCGTGGGCAGCCACAGATCGCCCAGGGCGACCCGTCGGGTAGGCGCCACGGCGCGCGAATGACGAACCTCGAGTTCGGCCAGCAGCACGCCGCGACCGTACTTGAGTGCGTCCAGTTAAAGGAAGGCGCGCAAAAGGTCGCGCAAGGTTGCCGCGTGATCAGCGATCACGTCGTCCTCGGCATCCATGTCCAGGGCGTCGGCGAGCATCCCGGCCCGCGACGTGATCTGCCACCAATCCGAGTCGACCACGCCGTACGGGGCGGAGAGGGCGCGGACATGGGCCGCGTCGGTTGACGCCTCCCGCCGGAGGTCCTTGTCCGCGGGCCGATGGAACAGGCGGTCGCACGCGCCGAACAGCTCCGAAATGGACTGGTAGCCAGCCTCGTCCTGGCCGCCGGCTGCGGCCTCCGGTGGATCGTCGGCCGTCTCGACCTCGTCGAGGAGTGTGTCCACGCGCGACTCCGCCCCGGCGTCGACGATAAGGTCGTTCTCGCCTTCCCACGAGTACGTGATGCCCTCCCGATCGAACACGAGGGCCAGCTGTCGGCGTTGCTCGTCTGACCATTGCGGCAACTCGTAAACCAGCTCGTCGGCAGCATCCGCGCTCTCTGCCTTGGGGACGATGGGAAGTTCGTCGGCGGACAACCACGTCGCGATCAGGCGAGCCAGCGATGCGGCTCGGTTCGCCACCTCGGCCTGACCCCGCCCGGGTGATCCGTGTACCAGTTCGTGGGTCAGCTCACCGGCGTCATCCCATTGATCGTGATCGATGCCGAACGGCGCCGGCATGGTCAGCACCGCCAACGCGGCGTCAACGAACGCCGGATCGTCCACGGCCGAGGGAGTGCGCACTACCACTCTGGCCCCTTCGAGGAGTTGGGAAAGAGGCTCGGCGGCCTCAGGATCGGCGCGACCGGTCGTGCGGGCGGCGGCCGGCCCGACGCCGGTGGCGGCATCGCTCGTGAGTGTGTCGACCAGCTCCTCATCGACCGCTCGCACGATCAACCCGCCATCCTCGAAGCGATGGGCGACGCGGTAGTCAAAGAGCAGCGTCAGCAGGCGGCGGCGCTGGTCGTCGTCCCAGCCGTCGAGCCGGTACTCCACCTCTTGCACGGTGTCGTCGTCATGATCGGCCTCCGGGAGATAGGCCACCTGCGAGGCGACCAGAGCTGCGCCGCAGTTCAGGCAGTTACGGCTCCCGGTCACATCTTCGTGAAGGCATTCCGGGCACCATGACACCTTGGGCCCCGTGAGGGTGGAGGGCGCCGGTCCGGGGACAGGGGGCAACACGACGCGAGCGGTGGCGGGTATGCCATCCGGTCCGCGGCCGGAGTAGACGCGGATGAGCCAGGCAATGCGGCGGGCCCAGTGAAGCAATGTCGCGTCTGAGGCGTCTCCCGCCTCATTGACGAGGCGGTCGGTCAACATCCGTACCTCGTACCACGCCTCAATGGGCCAGCCCTCGGGCACGCCGATCTCGAGGATCTCCTGAACGGTGGCGATCAGATCGGCCGACACCACCAGCCCGGGATCGCGTTCGATGGATCGGCAGGCGCGCCGCAGGGCGACCAACGCGTCGGACAACTCCTCGGCCGGTATGGCGTCGTCGGGACGGCGGGCCGGTGACGTGACCCAGTCGATGATGCCGTCGGTACGCGCCTCATCGGCTGCGCCGACCGTCACCGACTCGTCGCCCATGCGGTGCCGGATGCGGCTGGCAATCAGCCAGGCCACCAGATCCGCTCGCTCGGCTGGAGACCAGTCGACGAGCTCGAAGCCAACTTCCGGCTCGTCGGACGGTACGAGCTCGGGCAGCGGCGACAGGGTGAGTTCCATTCCGCAGTAGGGGCAGACGCCACTCGAGCCGGTTGTCTCTCGGCCGCAGCCGCGACACCAGTAGACGGTCGCCATGGCCTGCATCATCGCTCACCTTGCGTCCGGTCGCGGTCCAGCGATCGGTCCAGCGGGCGCACACGGGATCCGACATCGCGGAACGGCGGCCATGCGTACCAGGGGGTCAGGACGATGCGGGCCGGTCCGCGCTGGCCATCGAGGACGTACGCCGTCCCGGCCTGCGTGTAGGCGACCGCATCGACCGGCACCCGCCGCTGGCGCCTGGTGGTGACCGACACGGATGGTGACGAGGTACCCGATGGCCACCACGGGGCGGTAGCCGAGAGAACGGGCACGTCCACGTCGCCGCACAATGCGGAGACCGCCTCGAGCGTCCGCAGGTCGCCGATGCCGGGCAGCACCATCGTCGTACCGAAGAGCGAGAGGAACCCCTCCGCCGCCGCACCCCATCGCGATCGCGCCTGAGACAGGTCCTGGAAGCAGGCCAGGGTCAGGAGACCCTGACCGCCCCCTTCACTCACGATGGCCGGCAGCTCCGGTAACGGCGCGATGTTGGCCACTTCATCAAGGGCGAGCACGACCGGGAGCTGGTTGCCCTCCCGGGCATAGGTCGCGCTGCGGATCTCCTCCAGCAGGCCGATCACCAGCGGGGCGAGCAGCGCCTGATGGCGGCTGGACGCGCAGACATAGACGGTCTCGCCAGAGTGCACGAACGGTCTCGCTTCGAAGTTCGGCTCGTCGGCCGCCGCCAGCGCCGGCGCGGAGCGATACGCGGCGAGCGCGCCGGCCGCCGTCGACCAGACCCCAGAGAGAGCTCGCGTGGTTCGGTGGCAGCCAGACCCAACAGCACATCGGAGGCAATGGCCGTGCCGGGCAGGCGGTTCGATCCGGCGTCGAGCACCGCCCGAGCGTCCCCGAGCTGGCGCCGGTTGACCCAGCGCATCACCGTGCCGAGACCGGCCTGGCTGAGGGCGGCAGCGTGGAAGAGCGGAGCCAGGAGGGCCTCGGCCCGTTCCTGCCAGTGGTTGCCATCGACCAGGCCGGAGATCGGATGCGTCGCTCGCACCAGGGCGCGGGCGACGAGGAGGGCGGCATCCCAGTCCACCGAGCCCGGCACCGGGGACCAGCGCAGAGGTCGGATGCCCGGAGGGCAGGATACGGAGCCCGACGGGTCGTAGAGCCAGCACCGGCCGAGCTCCGACCGCGCCGGTGCGGTGATCTCCATGACATCGGTCTTCGTCGATGTGCTCACCACCGCGCCGGCCGCCGACAGCACGGTCGGCACTACGACAGCCGACGTCTTCCCCGAGCGAGGTGGGCCGAGCACGAGGACAGCTTGTTGGGGCCGGGCGAAGGCCACACCCTCCGGTCCGCACCCGAGGTAGAGGGGATGGCCGGCACCGGCCAGAAGGGACCGCAACGCGTGCATGTTCCCGACTTCCATCGGTACGAACCCCCGATGGCCGGTACGCAGTACGAGGATACGAAGCGACGAAGCTAGGAAGCGACCGTCCCGGCGGTGCGCTTCTCCTCGTGATAGTCCTCTTCGACGTTCACGCTCCAGATGTCATTGGAAGCGCCGAAGATGTTCTCGACCGAGAGCATGGCCGTGTACATCGAGTGGTCCTGGTTGTTGTACTTGTGCAT